>NZ_JBKQBJ020000008.1:0-252424 GCF_046825355.2 Flavobacterium sp. C3NV
ACTTTTTTTTTGAATAAAAAAGCCTCTCGATTGAGAGGCTTTTTATGTTGGTCTACAAGGACTCGAACCTTGAAAGACTGCACCAAAAACAGTTGTGTTACCATTACACCATAGACCAGTAAGAATGCTTACGCGAATGCAAATTTAAAGCTTTTTTTAGTTTGCACAACTTTTTTTTTGAATAAAAAAGCCTCTCGATTGAGAGGCTTTTTATGTTGGTCTACAAGGACTCGAACCTTGAAAGACTGCACCAAAAACAGTTGTGTTACCATTACACCATAGACCAGCGTTGCTGTTAAGCGAGTGCAAATTTAGAGCTTTTTTTAGTTTGCGCAAACTTTTTGATAAAAAAAATTCGTTTTTTTTCGTTTTTTCTTCTCCGTAACTCGTAATCTTTTTACAAGTATTTCACAAACAACACATTACTCACAACAAATACTTTTGTAGATTTTTATGTTAATGCTCTTCTCTTTCAACAAAAAAACATTTTCTTTGTAAGATAGAAAATACACATAATTATAACACCTAAATATGGCACAATTCAATTTCAATAAATGGAATACAATTATTGGTTGGTTTGCATTTGCAATCGCTTTAACTACCTATACATTAACTGTTGAACCAACTATGAGCTTCTGGGATTGTGGCGAATATATTGCCACAGCAGCTAAACTAGAAGTTGGTCACCCTCCCGGAGCACCTTTATTCCAGATGATGGGCGCATTTTTTGCCATGTTTGCTATCGATGCTCAACATGTCGCTGTAATGGTAAATATGATGTCTGTTTTTTCAAGTGCTTTTACTATTCTATTCATGTTTTGGTCTTCGTCTATGATTTTGAAAAAGATTATAGAACGCTTTTCAGAAATTAATCAAAACAATTCTATTGTAATATTAGGAAGTTCTTTTGTTGGAGCCCTAGCCTATACTTTCTCTGATAGTTTCTGGTTTAATGCCGTTGAAGCCGAAGTTTATGCCATGGCTTCTTTATTGATCGCATTACTTTTCTGGCTTGGTCTTCGTTGGGAACAAGACATGGATAAACCAAAAGGAAACAAATGGTTATTAGTGATATCACTGGTTGTAGGACTTTCGTTTGGAGTTCACTTTATGGCTTTACTTACCATTCCTTCAATAGGTTTTCTTTACTACTTTAAACATTACGAAAAAGTTACCATTAAAAACTTTCTTATCGCCAATGTGGTGGTAATTGGTATTTTATTATTCATCTTCAAATTGCTTTTACCATTAACTATGGAAGCATTTGCAGATACTGAGGTTTTCATGGTAAACAACATTGGATTACCATTTAACTCAGGAACTCTATTTGTAGCATTAGTTTTAATTGCGTTCTTTTATTTTGGATTAAAATTCACAAAACAAAAAGGGTTAGTTTTCTATAACACTATCATTCTTTGCATCTTATTTATCTTTATTGGTTTCTCAACCTGGATGATGTTACCGGTTCGTGCTAATGCAAATCCTGTAATTAACGAGAACAAGCCATCAGATGCTGCAGAGGTTTTAGCATATTACAATCGTGAACAATACGGTGTAAATCCTTTGTTTTATGGTCCTCAATACACAGAAGTTTTTGCTGGTCTTGATGCAAAAAACCCATACTCAGACAAAAAACCTAACTACGAAAGAGATTATAAAACCGGTAAATATATCATTACCAATAATTATAAAAACGCTAGTCAGAATTCAGACGACAATCAAAAAGCGCTTTTACCAAGAATGTGGAGTACTGAAACAGGACACATTCAAAACTATATCAGTTTTACAAATCCTCCTAAATTCAAGATAAATCCTAACTACGATTACGAACAGGATTTAGGAAAATACGGAATTGACGCAAGCCAATTAAGCGAAGAAGAATATAATAAAGCTACAGCACAATTGCGTAATGAGGTTGAAAAAACAATTTCTGAATTCAGAAATGCGTATGCTCAAAAACAAATTGACAACGAAGGTTACGTTAAATTCTTAAAAAGCTATGGTGATTATTTAATTATCGAAAAACCAACAGCTATAGATAATTTCAGTTTTATGTTCGAATATCAATTTGGATATATGTACTGGAGATATTTAATGTGGAACTTTGTTGGACGCCAAAGTGATGTTCAGGGAAAATACGACAATCTTGACGGAAACTGGATTAGCGGAATCAAAGCCCTTGATTCTTTACACCTTGGTTCTCAGGACAATTTACCATCAGATGTTTTAAACAATAAAGGAAGAAACGTTTATTTCTTTTTACCATTTATTCTTGGGCTTATTGGTTTAATGTATCACGCCAATAAAGATCTTAAAAGTTTTTATGTGCTTTTAGCATTATTCCTTTTTACCGGAATTGCATTGAAAATATACCTTAACGAGCGACCTTTTGAACCTCGAGAAAGAGATTATGCCCTTGTAGGATCTTTTTATGTATTTGCGATCTGGATAGGCTTTGGAGTTTATTCTCTCTATGAAACTATTCAAAAATACATTGCGCCTAAAATTGCAGGCCCGGTTATCATTGCTGCAAGTTTATTAGCTGCTCCTGTTTTAATGGCGGCTCAAAACTGGGATGATCACGACAGATCAGGAAAATATACTGCAGTGGCAATGGCAAAAGCTTATTTAAATTCTTGTGATAAAGACGCTATTTTATTTACTATTGGAGACAATGACACGTTCCCGTTATGGTATGCACAGGAAATTGAAGGTATTAGAACCGATGTTAAAATTGTAAACACAAGTTTATTTATGACAGATTGGTATATCGATCAAATGAAAGCAAAAGCATACGAGTCAGATCCGTTGCCAATATCTTTTACACACGATCAATATGTGGGTGATAATTTAGATTATGTTGCTCATATTCCTAAAATCGAAACACGCTGGAACATAAAAGATTTCATTGATTTTATTAAAAATCCAAAATCGACTGTAGGTTTACAAAACGGACAAACAATTCATTTTTATCCAACGAATAAAATCAGACTTAATGTTGATAAAGAAGCCATCATTAAAAATAAAGTTGTTAATCCTAAATACAACGATTCTATCGTACCTTATATGGATATTGACATCAAAGGAAGTGCGTTATATAAAAACCGTTTAATGATGTTGGATATCCTTGCTAATAACAACTGGAAAAGACCAATTTATTTTAGTGGAGGCGCTTTTGACGATGAAGATTATTTATGGTTGAAAGATTATTTACAACTAGACGGAATGGTGTACAAATTAGTTCCTATTAAAAACACACCTTCAAAAGATGGCGGACCTATGGACATGGGACAAATTGATGCTGATAAAATGTACGACATTGTAATGAAATGGGATTGGGGAAATAGCAACGGTAACATTTACCATGATCCTGAAACCAGAAGAAACAGTATTACATACCGCACAAACTTGTCACGCTTGATGAATCAGCTTATTGCAGAAGGCAAAATTGATAAAGCCAAAAACATCATCAACCTGGCAATAACAAAAATGCCGCTGGACAAATACGGATACTACTCGTTAGTAGAACCATTTGCAGGAGGATATTATAAAGTTGGTGAAACTGCAAAAGCACATGATTTGCTGAATAAACTAGTTAATAAATACAAAGAAGAACTAAATTATTACGCAACCTTAACGCCTGGCGATCAAACCGACTTAGCTATTGATATCATTACTGATATTGAGCGTTACAGAAGCTTATTGCAAGTGATGAAAGAAAATAAAGATCTTGCTTTTTACGAAAAACACAAAGTGACATTTAATACTTATGTAAATGTTTTTGAACGTTTTGGAAGAGAAAAAGAATAATAATATACGAAAAACATAGCAATTAAAAAAATGCAGCGCAACTTGATAAATAGCGCTGCATTTTTTATTTTTACATATCTGTAAAACAAATTAAAATGAGCTTTTATTGGGTAAAAACAAATTCATTCATCAAAAGGGTATTTTCTAAGTACTGTTGGGACATCCCAAACAACGAAAAGAAAATATACCTCACCTTTGATGATGGCCCAACTCCGGAGATTACAGACTGGGTTTTATCTGAATTGAAAAAGTTTGATGCAAAGGCTACTTTCTTTTGCATAGGAAAAAACATAAAAGCCAATTTAGCTTTATTCGAAAAACTACTCACAGACGGACACGCGATAGGCAACCATACCATGAATCATGTAAATGGATGGAAAAGCAATAATGACGATTATATAGAAAACGTAAAGAATTGTGCTGCTGTTTTAGAAGAAGAAAAAACATGCAATATGATATTTCGCCCGCCTTACGGGAAAATTAAAAAAGCACAATCTAAAATCCTAAGAAAACTGGGCTACAAGATTATTATGTGGGATGTTTTGAGCGCAGATTTTGACCAGACTATTACTCCTGAAAAGTGCCTTGAAAACGTTACTAAAAATGTAAAATCTGGAAGTGTAATTGTATTTCACGACAGCATAAAAGCTTCGCCTAATTTAAAATTTGCCCTGCCTAAAACGTTACACTTTTTAAAGGAAAACGGCTATACATTTGATATTATTCACTAAATAACATCAAATAAAAAGTAGTATTTTATTGATTGAATTGCTCCTGGACAATTCCGATAATGGTATTTGCATCAAGTTCACCTGATTGTCTCCAGATCATTTGCCCTTCTTTATAAATCATTAAAGTAGGTAATCCTTTTATACGTAAGGCTTCTGCTAATTCCTGATTTTTATCCACATCAATTTTAATCACTTTGGCTTTGTCGCCTAGTGCAGCCGCAACATCCTTAATAACAGGATGCATCGATACAGATGATTCGTTCCAATCAGTGTAAAAATCAATTAACACCGGAACCTGAGCATTTATAAGTTCTCCAAATTTTGACATAAAACCAAAAATTTAATTCTTTTTTATTCTGTTAAAAAGAGATAATTATATACAAATGTAGCATTTTTAACGAATTAAGCCACATTGTTCCCTTTTTTTAGTTCAATCACCGTTATTTCAGGCATGATACCCACACGTCCCGGATAAGCATGAAAACCAAATCCACGATTTACATAAACGTATCGGCCAACATTTTCGTATAATCCTGCCCATTGTTTGTATATGTACTGTGCCAGACTCCACTTAAAATACCCCGGAATTTCAATTCCAAATTGCATACCGTGCGTATGACCGGCCAACGTTAAATGAAAGTTCTTAGGATGATTTTTTATCTCATACTCCCAATGACTCGGATCATGACTCATTAATACCTTAAAATCGTCCTGATGCACGTTTTGAGATGCTTTATTTAAATCTCCTGCCTTTTTAAAATTATGTCCCCAATTCTCTACTCCAATAAGTGCAATTTTATCATCGCCTTTTTGGATATAAGTATGTTCGTTAAGCAAAAGTTCAAATCCTATTTGTCCGTAAAGACTTTTTATTTCTTTGAAGTTTTCGTCTTTTTCTTTTTCAGAAGGCCATGTAACATATTCTCCGTAATCATGATTTCCTAAAACTGAAAACTTCCCGTATTTATAATCTTTTATTCTGTTGAAAGTTTCTAACCAAGGATGCATTTCTTTAGCATGAGTATTTACAATATCTCCTGTAAATAAAATCATATCCGCTTCCTGCTCATTAATCAAATCAATAGCATAATTTATTTTTTCAGGATTATCAAAACTACCGCTGTGAACATCTGAAATCTGAGTAATTTTAAATCCATCAAAAGCATCAGGTAAATCAGGAAAATAAATCGTCTGCCTGAAAACTTTAAAATTATATTTCCCTTCAAAAATTCCGTAGATCAATGATAAAAAAGGAACGGCAGCCAAACCCAATGCTATCTGGCTAACAAACTTTCGCCTGTTCGGCATCATCTCTGAACGAGGTGTGTTATACATAAAGTAATTCAGGATGCTTGCCCCTATTCTAAAAATATCTTCTCCAAACATCACAAGTGTCAAAACTATTTTTGGCACATAAACCAATAACATCAAACCCATTGTAAACATGGTTTGCTTGGTTTGCCCAACAGAACGATCAAATTGCGTAAAAGAGTAAATGATAAAAATTAAAAGCAGTAAACTTATAATTTGATAACTAATCAAAACCCATCTCAATTTAACTAAGGTACGAAAGGCCTGATAAGAATAGAACTCAATAAATAGAAAAAGAGCACATAGAATTACAAAACGAATGATCATTATTTATAGTTTTAAGCAAAGTAACAAAGAATGAAATTTCTATCGCTTTTTATTATCAAAAATTTAACTCAAATAACAAAAAGCTGATAGATTTCTCTACCAGCTTTTTCTCTACCAAATTTTTTAAAACCTTTATAATCCACAACACGGTTTAAATCAAACCAGTATTGTTTTATTTTTTAGCTTCTGGCTTTGCTGCTTCTGCTTTTACTTCAGCTTTTTTCGCTTTTTTGTCTGCTTTTTTCGCTTTTTTAGGAGCTTTTGCTTCTTTTGCCGGAGTTGTTTGAGCTGGAGTTGTTTGAGCGCTTACCATTGCAGTTGTTCCTAAAACAGCTACTGCTAACATTACTAATTTTTTCATGATTGAAGTTTTTATGATTATTAATATTTTCATTTATTATACCTCAAAGATATATACGCTAAATGAAGACAAAATGAAGATTGAACGACTTTGAAAAAATTAACGTTTAATTGTGTTTTAAAACCTCCGGGAACAGCAACATAAAGGTTGTACCTTCATTTAAAGCAGAAGAAACTTTTATCTCGATATGATGAAAAGATGCAATACTATCCGCAATCGCAAGCCCTAACCCCTGACCCTCCTGATCTGAACTAATTCTGGCAAACCTGTTGAATATATTTTCGATTTGAACAGCATTCATACCTATACCGGAATCTGCGATCGAAATAAAATAACGATCGTTTAAAAAACCATCTGTAACTATAATGCTTCCGTTGGGTTTATTGTATTTTATTGCATTGGTTACCAGATTATAAATCAAAATATGAATCAGTGTTTTATTTCCTGTAAAGAAAAAATCATGTTCCATTTTGTTTAAAAACTGAATTTCCCTGTCATCAATTCGATCTTGCAAATCCTCCTGAAGATCTGCAATAATCTCATGAAAATTGACATCCTCATTTGCCTCGTACTGATTGTTTTCGATTCGGGAAATCAACAATAAGTTATTGATGATTTTCTTGAGCATGTCTAATGTTCTAAGCGAACCCGCAATTTTATCGAAAGCATTATCATCAAGAGAATCATTTTGAAGCAAATTCTCGAACTTGTTTTTAAGTAAAGCAATAGGCGTAAGCAACTCATGAGAAACATTTGATATGAATTGTTTTTCTTTTTTAAAAAGTTCTGCAATACGATCCATCATCTGATTTAAAACAAAATCGAGTTCCCTAAAATCCCTTGATCTCGCTTTTATTGGCGTATGATCAAATGCTTCAGGTTCGTTGACACGCCTTATTTTAGTATCAATAATTTTATAAAAAGGCTTCAGTAAATATTCGATATAAAAAGTATCTGCCAAAAAAGTAATCAGCAGGATAACCACAAAAACAATGATAATAAAAAATCTGATGATAAATGTAAGGTCATTTATTTCCGCAAGACTGCTTCCTATTTCTAAATTATATCCCTGATTACCAAAAGTAAAATGATATTGTAAAATTCTATATTCATTTTCTTCACCTTCTATAATGCGATATTCATTAGTAAAAACAGCTTTCTTTTTGGCAATTTTTACAGGCGATTTAGAAAGTACTAAAAACTCACTATGTAAGGTCGAAAACTGCGAATAGGTTTCGGTCGAATCATCTGAGTTTTCGATAAAATCATTTATTTCATTTTGATCTAAATGCTGTATGAATTTTTGCTTTTTCTCCAGCAATCCATTATTAATATGCCGGTAAACAACATTTTCGACCAAAATGGGCAACATTAGCCATAAAACCAAAATCACTAACAATCTTGTTAGTGCATTAAAAATAGCCAATTGATGCTTTATCTTCACAATATTTTATTTACTCATTAATACGATAACCAACATTTCTAACGGTTTCAAACCAATCTATAGCCGTATGTTTGTCGAGTTTTTTTCGAAGATTTCGAACATGAACATCAATAAAATTAGAATCTGAATTGACCTCCAAGATATCTCCCCAAATATGTTCTGTAAGTTGTAATCTGGTAATTACGCGATTTTTATTTAAAACCAAATACTGAAAAATATCAAATTCCTTTTTCGTAAGACTAATTGGAACACTATCGTAACTCACTTTATAATCCTGAAGCTGCAGCAAAAATCCATGAATACTTAAACTATTTACAGTAAAACCATGAATTCTGCGAATTACGGCAAATAATCTCGCGCTAAGTTCTGTCAGGGCAAAAGGTTTAGTCAAATAGTCATCGGCACCAAGATGCAGGCCATTTATTCTGTCATCTAGTTCACCTCGCGCCGTAAGCACAATAACCGCTATTTTCGATTTTGTTTTTCGAACCGTCTGCAAAACCTCAAATCCATCTCCGTCAGGCAAACCAAGATCCAGAAGCATCGCATCATAATCATTACTATTTACTTCTTCAAGGGCATCGGCACAATTATGAGCAATCTTGCAAACATAACCTACGTTGCATAAAAAATCATAAACTTCGACAGCTAGTTCCTTATTATCTTCAACAATTAAAATATTCATAACAGAGCATTTAAGCGCAAATAAATTTAATCAATTCTAAAAAACATTATTGCGCATTATTAAAAAATTAACGAATCAAAAAAAGCTGATAAATTTCTTTACCAGCTTTCTCCATCTGCATTCTCATAATCATTACTTCTGTTTTGCCTCCTTTACAATTCTTTGAAAGCAAAACAAAAACAACTTTTATTATTTCACCTTAGCTGCCTCTGCTTTGGGAGCCTCTGCTTTTGCTTTTTTATCAGCTTTGTTTTTGTGGTGTTTTGTAGCTTTAACTTCTTTTGCAGGGGCTGCCTGAGTTGGAGCTGTTTGTGCACTTACCATTGCAGTTGTTCCTAAAACTGCTACTAATAACATCAATAAATTTTTCATGATTTCTAAATTTTAAATTAATTAACCTTTTATTTTACAATAACCTTTTCTTATTTTTTTACTTTAGCAGTCTCTACTTTAGTCGCCTCGCTTTTTTCTGATTTCACTTTTTTATCAGATTTGGCTTTTGGGTGTTTTGTAGCTTTTACTTCTTTTGCAGGAGCTGCTTTAACATCTTTTGCAGGAAAAGCACTTACCATAACACTTGTGCCAAAAACTGCTACTAATAACATCAATAAATTTCTCATGATTTCTACTATTTAAAAAATTAATACCTTTTATTTTATAGATCAAATGTACCCCTGTAATATGAAGACAAAATGAAGAAATCTCTGATCATAAATATTTTAACTTGACATTAACTATTGGGTGCTTTTCCACCATATAAGTAATAAGTTCATTTAATTTTATCACCGAAATGTTATACGCACTGCTTTGCTTCCCTATAATGCTATTCATCTCTACTAAAATGTACTTATATTACTTATATGGTAAAAAATTTCTTTTTTGATTAATTTTTGAGACCCAATTGTTTATTTTTACAGACTAATATTTTTTTTATGTCAACTCAAAAACGTCTTTTTCTTCTCGATGCTTATGCATTAATTTTTCGTGGTTATTATGCTTTTATAAAAAATCCACGAATCAACTCAAAAGGAATGGATACATCAGCGATTATGGGCTTCATGAATTCGCTTTTGGATGTTATTAAACGTGAAAAACCAGATCATTTGGCCGTTGCTTTTGACAAAGGCGGAAGTCATGTAAGAACTGAAATGTTTACGGAATATAAAGCCAATCGTGACGCTACTCCGGAAGCGATAAAAATTGCTGTACCTTATATTCAGGAATTATTAAGAGCAATGCACATTCCTATTATAGAAATAGAAGGTTGCGAAGCTGATGATTTGATTGGAACTATTGCTAAACAAGCTGAAAAAGAAAACTACAAAGTTTTTATGGTGACTCCTGATAAGGATTTTGCTCAATTGGTTTCTGAAAATATATTTATGTACAAACCAGCCCGTATGGGAAATGGTATCGAAATTTGGGGCGTTCCTGAAGTTTTGGCAAAATTTGAAATCGAAAAACCTGAACAGGTAATCGATTTTCTTGGAATGATGGGTGATGCTGTCGATAACATTCCGGGATTACCAGGAGTTGGTGAAGTGACTGCCAAAAAGTTCCTGAAAGAATTTGGATCGATGGAAAACCTTCTTGAAAATACGCATTTACTGAAAGGTAAAATGAAAGAGAATATCGAAGCCAATAAAGAAAAAGGAATTTTATCTAAAAAATTAGCCACTATTATATGCGATTGTGATGTAGTTTTTAATGAGGATGACTACGAACTTTCACGTCCTGATATCGAAAAAACCGACGCTATTTTTCAGGAATTGGAATTTAGAAGAATGGCCGAACAATTTGATAATTTATTTAAAGTAGGCGGCGGGAATGAACTGGCGAATGCAGGTCAGCCTTCAGACGCTAAATTGTATAAAAAACCACAACCTAAAAACGAAGATCAGTTTGATTTATTTGGAGGCGGTGCTACTACAGATGAAAACACAGAAGAGAGAACTTCGTTTTACAATACTTTAGAAAACACACCTCACTCCTATCAAGCCATTGAAGGTGATTTAGGAATTAAATTGCTTTTGCAGAATTTACAAAAACAGACTGCTGTTTGTTTTGACACTGAAACTACTGGTCTGGATGCTTTGCACGCAGAATTAGTCGGAATGTCTTTTGCTTATGAAAAAGGAAAAGCATTTTATGTTCCGTTTCCGGAAAGTCAGGAAGAAGCTCAGATTTTAGTAGATAAATTTAAACCGTTTTTCGAAAATGAAAACATCGAAAAAATTGGTCAAAACTTAAAATACGATTTAAAGATCCTTTCTAATTATGGCGTTGTTGTAAAAGGAAAACTTTTTGATACGATGATCGCGCATTATTTGATCAATCCGGATATGCGTCATAATATGGATATTTTAGCTGAAACGTATTTGAAATATTCTCCAAAATCAATTGAAACATTAATTGGTAAAAAAGGAAAAAATCAAATTACAATGCGCGATGTAGCTCTTGAAGAAATCAAGGAATATGCTGCCGAAGATGCTGATATTACATTACAATTAAAAGAACTTTTTACTGCCGAATTAGACAAAACCGAAACTAAAAAGTTATTTGAAGAAATCGAAATTCCATTAGTAAGTGTTCTGGCCGATATGGAAACAGAAGGAATTCGTTTAGATGTTGAGTTTTTAAGTATAATGTCTAAAGAAATGGACATTGAAATTAAATCTCTGGAAGAAAAAATATACGAAACCGCCGGTGAGAAATTCAACCTTGCTTCTCCAAAACAATTAGGAGATATTTTATTTGATAAATTAAAAATTGGCGGAGCAAAACAAAAGAAAACCAAAACTGGTCAATATGCGACTGGCGAAGAGGTTTTGACTTATTTAGCCAACGACAATCCAATTGTAAAACAAATTCTGGATTGGCGCCAGATGGTAAAACTACAAAGCACTTATATTTTGGCTTTGCCGGAACAAGTAGACCAAAAAACATTACGCGTTCATACTGATTATATGCAAACTGTTGCCGCAACGGGACGTTTGAGTTCTAATAATCCGAACTTACAGAATATTCCAATTCGTACAGAAAGAGGTCGTCAGATTCGTAAAGCTTTCGTTGCCCGTGATGAAAACCATACTTTAATTTCTGCGGATTACTCGCAAATAGAATTAAGAATTATTGCCGCATTAAGCGGAGAAGAAAATATGATTGCCGCTTTCCAAAACGGAGAAGACATTCACAAAGCAACCGCTGCAAAAGTTTTTGATGTTCCTTTAGACGAAGTTTCGCGCGAACAAAGAAGCAATGCCAAAACGGTAAACTTCGGGATTATATATGGTGTTTCTGCTTTTGGTTTAAGCAATCAGACTTCATTATCCCGTAGCGAAAGTGCTGCTTTGATTGAAGCGTATTACAAAACTTATCCAAGATTAAGGTCTTATATCAACGAACAAATAGAATTTGCCCGCGAAAATGGATACGTACAAACGATTTTAGGCCGTCGCCGATATTTAAAAGATATTAACTCTGCAAATGCCGTGGTTAGAAGTGCTGCCGAAAGAAATGCCGTAAATGCACCAATTCAGGGAAGTGCTGCCGATGTGATTAAAATCGCGATGATCAACATTCACAAAAAATTAAAAGAAGAAAACTGGAAATCAAGAATGCTGCTTCAGGTACATGATGAGCTTGTGTTCGATGTTCACAATGATGAACTCGAGAAAATTCAGCCTATGATTAAACACGAAATGGAAAATGCATTTATGATGAGTGTTCCTTTAGATGTTGAACTTGGTTTGGGTAAAGATTGGCTAGAAGCGCACTAATAATTTTAGATTTTTTGATTGTAGATTTTAGATTTCTACGCAATTTTGTCATTTTGACGAAGGAGAAATCACACTAGAAATTCCGCAATCAAAATCGCTAATCTTTGTCGAGCTTCTCGCGAAGATTTCTCCTTCGTCGAAATGACACAAATACCGAAATTGATATAAATAATGTATAAAAAAAGGACTATTCAGAAGAACAGTCCTTTTTTTTATAACCTTAATATATACTTATTTTTTTCTTGTCGATTCTCTTTCTTTCAATTTTGTTTTGATAATGATGGACTCGAGAAAATTCAACCTATGATTAAACTCAAATAAGAAAATTCGTATATTGCAAAAAATACAAAATAACAAGATTAATCTTCTTTAAGTAAAAATGAAAAAAAATACCTTATTAGCAATAATATCAATTTGCATACTTGCAACAGTAAATTTATTTTGGTTTATACAATCTGCTGCATCAATACCAATAGATCAGGCAGTATACTATCGGTTATCACAAATCATAGGATTTCTACAATTTCTAGCGTATGTCGGATTATTGCCTTTTTTTGTAGCATTATACAAAAAACAATAAATAAAGAGTATCATGAATGAAGAATTAAATAAACTTTTTGAGATTAAAAATACTCAACCAGAAGAAGATACAGACTCAGACCTATTCAACATAATTGTTCACATCGTTATCAGAATAATCATTCCTCTTTTTATTTTTTTTCTATTATACTCGATTGTAGATTATTCAGGCAACATAGGAATGGCATATATCGCTTTTTTCTTTTCTCTTTTCATCCTTTTTTTAATAATTGTTACACTTTTAAGTGAAACTTCGAAGCTTAATAAGAAGAATAAAATATATTTGAGAAATACCAATTATGTTATATTAGCTTTTTATGCCCTTCCTTTTATATTGGGATTAATTTTAATTGCAAGAAATTCTTAAATAAAATTCAAAATATAATTATAAAAAAGACATTGAATTTAAACCAATTTTCGCCAATCATAATTAACGTCCTTTTAGATGTAGAACTTGGATTGGATAAAGATTGGTTATAGGCGCATTAAAAAACTGAAATGAAAAAGAAAACAATCAAATACTCCATTGCGACAATAATTATTTTGTTTTTAGTATATCAAATTAATGTTGGTCTTGCTTTGGGTATTGATACTTTTTTTATAAATCTTTTTCCTCGCACAAAATTACCAAGCGAACTTGTCGATTACAAAAATTTATCTGAAGTAAAAAAATTCGGTAATCATGATATAACATTATTTCATAAAGGAGGAGCATATAATTTTAATTTTCAGGTTCTTTCAATTTCTAATGATAAAATCATGGTTAAAGTGATCACCAAAACAGAAGCCTTTGATCATGGAGGAGGAAATAGTGGTAGTAATTTTTCTAACACATTGTTTAAGTTAGACTCCTTTGGAAAAGTTTTAGACACAACAACCTTTAAAACTTCCTCTTCAGATCAATCTGAGTTTGGTGATATTGTTTTACTTAATAAGCAAATAGTAAACAAAGCGTTTTTATACTATCAAACTTGGCCAGCAGATGGAAACAAAGCAAAGCAAGCATTTATCGCCATAAACAAAGACTTAACCTGGACTACCGAAAGATTATCAAAATATTATTACGACACTATAGTTCCAAATTCTATTTATCTGGAACCTTTTTACGCATGGAGAGATGACTCAATACCTGTTGACAAAAGAGAATCCATAGTTTATTTTGCAAATAACCAATGGTATGTACTATATGGAGTTGGTTCAGAGATATCTAAAAATGCCCGAATTCAAAGCAATGATCATAATAAAAAAATCATTAATGAAAATCTATTAAGCGATATACCTAACGATAAAATAAAGATCAAATATTATCAGAAATTAAAATACGAATCAAATATGGCTGGACAGACTCAATCTAACAGTCCATATACCTATTATTACTGGCAAGGAATTGCGTATATCAATATTGCTTTTGAAAAAGACACACTAAAATTTAAAAAAGAAGATGTTTATTTGGATGATTATGACAATAAAGAAAGGTCAATATATGACTCCACTAGTGACAATAAACAAAAAATGGAAAACTCAGTAAAAGAAAAATACAGCTATTATTTTAATCCTAATTTGAAGTTTACCATAATTTCTGACAACGAAACCAAAAATCTATACCTTGTCAAAAAATAGAATAACAGATTAAAAAACATTGTTAAAAACAAAAAACCATTCGTTGCTGCGAATGGTTTTTTTTGTTTTTTATTTCTTTCTTGTCGATTCTCGTTCTTTCAACTTCGTCTTGATAACGATAGTTTCATAATCCGAAGTTTCTTCTTCAGTCTCTTCTAAACGTTTGATCAATTGTTTGGCGGCAACTTCTCCAATTTCAATTCCGTGTTGACTTACTGTAGTCAAACTTGGTGACAAACGTCTTGAAGCTAAAATTCCGTCAGCAAAACCAATAATCGAAATATCTTCCGGTACTTTATATCCTTTTTTCAAACTTACACGTAAAGCGGCAACTGAATCATTTTCATCCAAAGCAAAAATAGCGTCGATTTTGTTGTCGAAAATTGCATCAATCTTAGCTTTCATATCATCTTCAGAATCGGTACGAAGAATAATTTTCTCGTTTACCGGAATATTATTGTCAGCTAAAGCTTTCAAATACCCATCTGCTCTTAATTTTCCAACGCTTAAATTATCAACAGAAGAAATTAAGGCAATATTTTTACATCCTAAATTAATTAAATGCTGTGTTGAGTTTAAAGCCGAATCAAAATCATCAACCACAACTTTATCACATTCTACTTCATCTGCAATACGGTCAAACATTACAATTGGAGTTCCGTCATTTATAATAGCAGAGAAATGACTATAATCCTGAAGTTTCTGAGCTTCTTGAGAAACTGACAAAATGAATCCGTCAATTGTTCCGTTGCTCAACATTTCAAGCGTATGAATTTCTTTCTCTAAAGATTCATTCGAAATACACGTGATTACATTGTATCCTTTTTTATCGGCTACTTTTTCGATACCACTAAAAACCTTAGCAAAAAAGGAGTTTAATATATTAGGTATAATTACACCAATTGTTTTCGTCTTACGATTCTTTAAATTCAGACCAATAACATTCGGTTTATAATTTTTGAGTTTGGCATACTCCTTAATCTTCACCTTCGTTTGCTCACTAATTTCCGGACTGTCATTTAACGCCTTAGAAACCGTAGATACAGAAACGCCTAATTCTTTCGCAATTTGTTTTAGAGTTGCTTTAGCTTTCATTTAAAAATAATTTTATGTAATTAGTACAAATATAGTAGAATTACCTAAAATAAAACAAAAAACACCTACCAGTATTTGAATTTGTAAGGTCTTTTTAAAATAATTTTAAAATAGTGCGATTTTTTAAAACCGCATCTCATAAAATTTCGTTAATAACTTAATACATGTTATTAACCTTTTTAAAAAACCTAGATTATGAAAAACGAAGTTAAAATTCATGAAGTTGACCCTTCACTGAATAACAGAAGGAGCTTCCTTAAGCTCAGCGGGCTAACATTAGTTACTGCAGGTTTGGTTTTGGCTGGGTGCAGCGACAATGATAATGATAACGATATGGAAGATACATCGTTACCAGGAGTTAGAAATGGTGTCTTTGATTTAGGCTCTGGAGATTTTGGAGTATTAACTTATGCTTATGCTCTTGAACAACTTGAAGCCGATTTTTATACTAAAGTTGTAAATTCTACAAGCTTTAACAGTGCGTTTAATGATACAGAACGTCAGGTTCTAACTGATTTGTATCATCACGAAGTAATTCACAGAGATTTTTTTAAAGCTGCTTTATCCGGAGCGCTTCCTGATCCGAGTTCACAATTACTCCCTACTTTAGCTTTTAATTATGGTTCTCTGAATTTTAATAGCCGTACCGAAGTTCTTGCAACAGCAAAAGCATTGGAAGACACAGGAGTTGCTGCTTATAATGGAGCCGGAAAACTAATTAAAAGCGCCGATTATTTACTATTAGCCGGGAAAATTGTTTCGGTCGAAGCCCGACATGCTGCAGCTATCAGAAGTTTAATTAATCCTAACTCTAAGGATTTTGCTGGCGATGATATCATAAGTACATCTACTGGTTTGGATGTTGCTAAAGATCCTTCTAAAATTTTACCAATTGCAGGAGGTTTCATTACTACAAAATTTACTGCCAAATATTTACCTTAATCTTAACTAGCTAAAACTTAGAAATTATGAATATTTTAAAATTTATAGAAACATTTACTGATGACAGCTTAATGAGAAGCACTGGCTCTAGAAGAGATAGTTTTAATCAGTTTGGAAACATAGGGAAAACACTGGCATATGCATCAATCCCATTCGGATTATCTGCAATGGCAAACAAGGCATTAGCAAAAGATATTACCGCAACACCTGCAACACCTATTGGAGCTTTGCAGTTTGCCTTAACTTTAGAATATCTGGAAAACGAATTTTATGCCATGGCATTAGATTCAGGAGTAATTCCTGCATCAGAAAACGGCGGTCGTGATTTAAAAGTTTTCCAGCAAATAGCAGCACACGAATCCAGTCATGTTAAATTTTTAATTGCAGGACTAGGCGGATCAGGAAGTGCTAATTTTGTTGCAAAACCTACTTTTGACTTTACTGTTGGCGGAACATTTAATCCGTTTGGCGACTATCAAACCTTTTTAGCATTGGCACAAGCCTTTGAAGATACAGGTGTAAGAGCCTATAAAGGTCAGGCAGGAAATTTAATTTCTACACCAGATTTATTGACTGCAGCATTACAAATACATTCTGTAGAAGCGCGTCATGCATCAGAAGTACGACGACTACGCGGACTAAAAGGATGGATTTCTAATGATGAAAGAGGTGCAGGAATGCCCGCAGCTACACAAGCCGTTTATGCCGGTGAAGGAGTTACGGTACAAGCCGGATTTAATACAGCCGCCGCATTTGGAGCTTCCGCAGGATCAGAAGCTTACGATGAACCACTTACGACACAACAGGTCGTTGACATCGCAAATATCTTTATTGTTTAACAAAACAATTCTAAATATTGAACCACCTTCGCGTTATTGTGAAGGTGGTTTTTTTTTTATTGTTTTAAATATAAAACTGATGTCCTGATTTTCAGCAGATAAAATATTCTTTTCAGGTATTTGGTTTTAAAATAATTAATTGTACTTTTGCATCCCCTTTATTGGGGATGGAATGTTTAATTAAAATAATATTATGGACGCATTAAGCTACAAGACAATTTCAGCAAGCAAAGCCACTGTTACTAAAGAGTGGATTGTTGTAGATGCTGAAGGTCATAACTTAGGTCGTCTTGCTTCAAAGGTTGCTATGATCTTAAGAGGTAAGTACAAACCAAGTTACACACCGCACGTTGACTGTGGAGATAACGTAATTGTTATCAACTCAGAAAAAATTAACCTTACAGGTACAAAAATGAATGACAAAATTTACATGCGTCATACAGGTTACCCAGGAGGACAAAGAACTTTAACTGCTAAAGTATTGCAATCTAAAAACCCTGCATTATTAGTAGAAAAAGCTGTAAAAGGAATGTTACCTAAAAACAAATTAGGAGCTGAACTTTTTAGAAATCTAAATGTTGTTGTAGGACCAGAGCACAAACAAGGAGCTCAAAAACCTAGAACTGTTAACCTAAACGATCTTAAGTAATGGGAGTTATTCACAAAATCGGTAGAAGAAAAACCGCTGTTGCACGTGTATATGTTTCTGAAGGAACAGGAAAAATCACTGTAAACAAAAAAGAATTCGCAACTTACTTTCCAACTGCAACTTTACAATACAAAGTTTTACAACCATTGTCTATGACAGAAAATGTAAACAACTTTGATGTAAAAGTAAACGTTTACGGAGGTGGTTCAACTGGTCAGGCAGAAGCTGTAAGAATGGCATTAGCACGCGTTATGTGTGAAGTAAATGCTGAAAACAGAGGTATCCTTAAACCAGAAGGTTTATTAACAAGAGATCCAAGAATGGTTGAACGTAAGAAATTCGGTCAGAAGAAAGCTCGTAAGAGATTCCAATTCTCTAAACGTTAATATTACCTGTCTTGTTCAATTAGGACAAGACATGATCAATTATTTATTGAAATTAAAAAACACAGTTGTTGTTGCTCTCCTACCGAGGTAGGAAATAGTTTAGCATCTAAATGTATAAAGCCTGGGAAACCGCCATTTATACATTGCTAATCAACAGAACGTAAACTAGTACAAAAATGGCAAACAAAATAGAAGTAAAAGACTTACTAGAAGCAGGTGTTCACTTTGGACACATGACTAGAAAATGGGACCCAAATATGGCCCCTTACATTTATATGGAGCGTAATGGTATTCACATTATCAATCTATATAAAACTGCAGCTAAAATTGAAGAAGCTAATGAAGCTTTGAAAAAAATCGCTGCATCAGGTAGAAAAATCTTATTCGTAGCTACCAAAAAACAAGCAAAAGACATCGTTGCTGAAAAAGCAAAAGCTGCAAACATGCCTTACATCACTGAAAGATGGCCTGGTGGAATGCTAACTAACTTTGTAACTATCAGAAAGGCAGTTAAAAAAATGTCTTCTATTGATAAAATGAAGAAAGATGGTACTTTCATGACGTTATCTAAAAAAGAGCGTTTGCAAGTTGATCGTCTACGTGCGAAACTAGAGAAAAACTTAGGTTCAATTGCTGACATGTCTAGACTACCAGCTGCATTGTTCGTAGTAGATATCAAAGCTGAACATATCGCAATAAAAGAAGCACAAAAATTAAACATTCCAGTTTTCGCAATGGTTGATACGAATTCTGACCCAAGAGAGGTTGATTACGTTATTCCTGCAAATGATGATGCTTCTAAATCAATTGACAAAATTTTATCTTTAGTTACTGCTGCTGTAATCGACGGTCTTTCTGACAGAGGTTCTGACAAAGAAACTGAAGCTACAACAGAAGAAGCTGCGGCTCCTGCTGCTGTAGAAGCTGCTCCTGCTGCGCCAGCTGTTGAAGCTGCTGCACCTGCAACTGAAGAATAAATCAAATTTAAATTCCAAATTTTAAATTCTAAAATCCAACCACAAATTAAAAACGTTATGTTGATAATTTAATAAAATTGGAATTTAGAATTTAAAAGATGGAATTTTTACTTTTAACATTAAAATTCAAAATATTATGGCAACAATTACTGCTGCAGACGTAAATAAATTAAGACAATCTACAGGTGCCGGAATGATGGACTGTAAAAAAGCTTTAGTTGAAGCTGATGGAGATTTCGATAAAGCTATACAAGTCCTTAGAGAAAAAGGACAAAAAGTTGCTGCTAACCGTTCTGACCGTGACTCATCTGAAGGAGCTGCTGTTTCTTTTATCAATGCTGACAATACTAAAGGAGCTATCATCACTTTAAACTGCGAAACTGATTTCGTAGGTAAAAATGAGGCTTTCGTAACTTTGGCTAAAGAATTAGTAGAAAGAGCTATTAACTTCTCTTCTAAAGAAGAATTTTTAGCTTCAGATTTCAACGGAATTACTGTTGCTGAAAAATTAATCGAGCAAACTGGTGTTATCGGTGAAAAAATCGAAATCGGTGGTTTTGAAATTTTAGAAGGTGCTTTCGTTGGATCTTATGTTCACGTTAACAAAATTGCTGCATTAACTGCAATTTCTGCTGCAATTCCTAACGCTGACGTTTTAACTAAAGATGTTTCTATGCAAGTTGCTTCTATGGGAGCTGATACATTATCTTACAAAGATTTTGATCCTGCTTTCGTTGAATCTGAACTTGCTGCTCGTATTGCTGTAATCGAAAAAGATAATGAAGAAGCAAAACGTTTAGGAAAAACTTTAAAAAATGTTCCTAAATATATTTCTTTCTCTCAATTGACTGAAGAAGTTTTAAAACAAGCTGAAGAAGATGCTAAAGCTGAATTAAAAGCTGAAGGTAAACCAGAGCAAATTTGGGACAAAATTATCCCAGGAAAAGTTCAACGTTTTATCTCTGACAATACTACTTTAGATCAAGAGAAAGCTTTGTTAGATCAAAACTTTATCAAAGACGACAGTAAAAAAGTTGGTGATTACGTTAAAGGATACAACGTTGAAATCACAGGTTTCAAAAGAGTTACTTTAGGTTAATATATTATTTCAATATAAAAAGCCCTGAATATTCATTTATTCAGGGCTTTTTTTGTTTTAATAATTCTTGTCTTCGGTTAGATTTATAAGATTATTAAAGAGGCTGCAATTTAAGGTTTACATCAGAGCAGAAGAACTTTTCCAATGTTTTAAACAAATAGTACAAGGAACTTGTATTTAATTCTTTGAAAAAGTTTTTTTTTACTTGTAAACTTGCCAAACATAGCCCGTGGTTTCAACCACGGGGTGCAATATTATTACGCCTCGTATTGTGCTCCCGTGGTTGAAACCACGGGCTATGTTTTTGAAGACAGAAATTAAATTAGGGACTAACTTTAAAATTGGGCTTTCACAAAAGTTTCTTACACTCTTGGCTTTAAACTTTGACAAATTTTTTTCACTTTCAAACTTGCCAAACATAGCCCGTGGTTTCAACCACGGGGTGCAATATCATTACGCCTCGTATTGTACTCCCGTGGTTGAAACCACGGGCTATGTTTGAAGATAGAAATTAAATTAGGTACCAACTTTAAAATTGGGCTTTCACAAAAAGCTTCTTACACTCTTGGCTTTAAACTTTGGCAAAGTTTTTTCACTTTCAAACTTGCCAAACATAGCCCATGGTTTCAACCACGGGGTGCAATATTATTACGCCTCGTATTGTGCTCCCGTGGTTGAAACCACAGGCTATGTTTGAAGACAGAAATTAAATTAGGGACTAACTTTAAAATTGGGCTTTCACAAAAGTTTCTCACACTCTTGGTTTTAAACTTTGCCAAAGTTTTTTCACTTTCAAACTTGCCAAACATAGCCCGTGGTTTCAACCACGGGGTGCAATATTATCACGCCTCGTATTGTGCTCCCGTGGTTGAAACCACGGGCTATGTTTGAAGACAGAAATTAAATTAGGTACCAACTTTAAAATTGGGTTTTCACAAAGTCGCTACACTCTTGGTTTTAAACTTTTACAAAGCTTAACAAACCTGATAAACTTGCTACTAAAATCTTTATAATCCACAAATCTGTGGCAAAAAATTAAACTCAAACTCCAAAAAAAATCCCCGAATAATTACATTATCCGGGGATTTCAACAAGAATTTAATCTTATTATTTTTTATCTATAATCGGGAAATTTCTCGCACGCATTAATGCATCAGACTTAGGAGCTCTTCCTCTAAAGTTCTCGTAAGCTTTCTCCTGATCGATAGTGTTTCCTACACTGAAAACATTATCATAAAGACGTTTTGCAACCTCTTTATCATACGGTCCTTTACCTTCTGTAAAAGCTTCATAAGCATCTGCATTGATTACATCAGCCCATAAATAGCTGTAATATCCAGCCGAATATCCATCACCAGAGAAAATATGTCCAAATTGAGGAATTCTGTGACGCATTACAATTTCCGAAGGCATATGAAGCGCTTCTAATGTTTCTTTTTCAAATTTATGAGGATCAATAGGCGTAGTCGTTAAATGTAGCTTCATATCGATCAATGAACTCGAAATTGTTTCTACAGTAGAGAATCCTTCACCAAAGTTAGACGCTTTTTCAATTCTGTCTACCAATGATTGTGGCAATGGCTGATTTGTTTTATAATTCAAAGCAAACTTATTCAATACCTCAGGAGTAGCCAACCAATGCTCTAACAATTGAGATGGGAATTCTACGTAATCTCTTGCAACAGATGTTCCTGCTAAACTTGGATAGGTTACATTAGAACATAATCCGTGAAGCGCGTGTCCGAATTCATGAAATAAAGTTGTAGCATCTTCCCAAGAAATCAAAACCGGATCGCTTCCAGTTCCTTTTATAAAATTACAATTATTAGAAACAATTGTCAGAACCTCTCCATCCATTTTTTGTTGGTCACGGTAAGCATTCATCCAGGCACCAGAACGTTTTCCTGCACGCGCATACGGATCAAAATACCATAATCCAACCACTTTACCTGTAATCTTATTACTCACTTCCCAAACACGAACATCAGGGTGGTAAACCGGAACATTAGTAATTTGTTTGAAACTTAAGTTGAATAATTCTCCTGCAACCCAAAACATACCTTCACGTAAGTTCTCTAATTGCAAATAAGGTTTTACCTCATTTTGATCTAAATCGTATTTTGCTTTTCTAACTTTTTCAGCATAATAACGGTAATCCCAAGGCTGAATTTTAAATTTTCCACCTTCAGCATCCACAATTTTCTGCATTTCAGCAACGTCCTGATGTACTTTTTCTACAGCAGGTTCCCAAACTGATAACATTAAATCTAATGTTTTCTTAGGATCTTTTGCCATTTTGTTAGACAAGCTCCAGTCAGCAAAAGTAGGAAAACCTAATAAATTTGCTTTTTGAGTACGCAATTGCAAAATAGAAACAAGTGTTGCATTGTTGTCGTTTGCATTGCCATTATCGCCACGTTTTACAAAAATTTCAAAAGCTTTTTCTCTCAAATCTCTACGAGTTGAGAAAGTTAAAAACGGCTCAATAGACGAACGTGTGTTTGCAACACAACCCATCACATCCAGTTTTCTGCTTTTTGCCTCAGCAATTGCAGCATTTTTTGCTTCAGCAGGCAGACCATCAAAATCGCTTTCTGTTTTTAAGGCTACGTATTGATTGTGCTCTTCCGCCAATAAATTTTGACTGAATTTAGTATAAAGACTTGCCAGTTCCTGATTAATCTTCGCTACTTTTTCTTTGTCTTTTTCATTCAGTTTTGCCCCTTCACGAACAAAATCAGTATAATACAACCAAATCAAACGTTGTTGTTCGCTGGTCAGTTTTTTACTTTCCTTTGAGTTGTACAATGTTTCTATTTTGGTGAATAATTTTTTATTCTGTAAAACCTTGTCATTAAAAGCAGACAGTTTAGGAGACATTTCTGTTTCAACAGCATCAAATTCAGGAGTACTTAAAGTAGAACCGTAAATTCCGTAAACAGTATAAATTCGGGCAATTGTCTTTCCTGAACGCTCTAAAGCAGCAATGGTATTATCAAAAGTTGGCGCCTTTGGATTATTTGCGATAGCATCAACCTCATTTAGTTTTTCCTGAATTGCAAATTGAAGTGCCGGTTTAAAATCCGAAACTTTGTACTCATTAAAAGCAGGAACTCCTCCGTAAGGCCCTGTCCATTTTTTCAGCAATGGATTATCTGAATTGTTTTGCGCAGTGGCCGTAAATAAAGTTGTTCCCATGAGAAAAATTGTCATTAATTTTTTCATTATCATTAATTTGATTTAAAATAAAAATAAAACATGTTATTGTTTCAAATGTAACCAAAAATCAGCATTCGAAGTAAAATTTTAACTTTCAGATTAGCATCTCACTCCACTTAATTCATAACTACCCATTTCCTGTTATAAAGAAATAGTTTAAATTTGGCACATCATTTACCACATCACATGTTTAAAACCCGAAAAGAAATTGTTTTTGTTGTCCTTGCAGGCATTTTTATAACCAATGCCGTTGTAGCTGAACTCATTGGAGGAAAATTAATTCAAATTGGACCATTTGTAATGAGTATTGGTATTTTGCCCTGGCCAATCGTTTTTTTAACCACAGATTTAATCAATGAATATTTTGGCGAGAAAGGCGTAAAAAAACTGTCTTTTATAACAGCATGTTTAATTGCTTATGCTTTCCTACTATTATTTATGGCCATTGTAATTCCGGCCGCAAAAGGAATTAGTCCTGTAAACGACGAACAATTTCAGGCTGTTTTTGGCCAGAGTATGTGGATCATTGTAGGTAGTTTAATTGCCTTTATGGCATCTCAGCTAATCGATGTCTGGATATTTTGGTTCTTTAAAAGACGAACGGGAGAAAGAAAAATATGGCTCAGAACAACAGGTTCAACTGTAATTTCGCAGCTATTTGACTCTTTTATTGTCCTTGGAATCGCCTTTTGGTTACCCGGAAAAATTAATTTCGAAACTTTTATATCCTCCGGACTAACAGGTTACATTTTTAAACTTTCAGTCGCTGTTTTGCTAACTCCGCTAATTTATCTGGGACACCATTTAATAAAAAAATATCTTAAAGACGACCCTAATAATAAAGAATAAAACTACCTTGTAGTATGAAAATGACAATTGCCATCTTACTTTTTTCAATAGCCTATTTTTTTACAGGCTGTGGCAACGACGCAAAAAACATATCTAAAAAAGAAAAAACCTATCCTGTAAATAAATTAGAACCAGTTTCGGCAAAAATCTTTAAAAAAACAGCACTCAAAACGGCAGCTCTTCCAAATGCCCAAAAAAAACATACAAATTCTAAAAAGAATATTCTTTCTGAAGAAGAAAATGAATTAAAACCGCAAATTCAAAATCAGCACAATGTAAATAATACGCTAGATTTCAGCGAAGAGGCAAACAAAACCTTAATGACTTTTGTGAATTTACGCAAAATACTTTCCGGAAGTAAAATTGGACAAACTTTAACCCAGGAACAGCTGACTCAACAATTCGAAATTCCGCACGAAGCCGTTAAACTGGTAAAAAGCATCACAAAAACCGATGATGACGAAATTGCCGTAAAATGGCGTTCGACATGGTTTATAGAAAAAGTCTCCGATGCTAAATTTAAGGACGGCTTAATGAAAATTACTTTCAAAGCCAATAAATTATATACTTCAGGAACTGCAATAGGCATTAAATACGACAAAAAAATCTACAATGAATTGGTCATCATTGGCCGTTCTGCTTACATTCCCGGCGTAAAAGGATATAGCTGGCAAATAGGAAAATGATATTTAATAATATTATCAAAAATTAACCCTTAAAATTAAATAAGAAAATACTTTCTTTTTTAATTGTTTTGACCGTAAAAAGGTTTTAGATTTGTTGATTAATTTAACAAGTAAAAACAAACAAAAAAAAATGAAAAAATTAAGTATCTTATTTTTGTCAATATTGACAGTAGGCTTATCCGTGGTATCATGTAGTAGTGACGATAATGATGACAATGCATCAATCGAAGGGAAATGGGAAATAGTACAAAGTGGAATAATAGCAAATGGAAAAGAATCTGTTATACCAATTTTAACTGATGGTAATTGCGGAAATGCAACTTTTGAATATTTCGCAGATGGCAAATTCATAGACACAACTACAGAATTCTGGGATTCAAAATGTAGCACATATGTTGAAAACGGAACCTGGACTAAGGACGGAAATACATTAAATTTAAAATATGGAGATGATGAAACATCTAAAATTGAAATTTTAGAATTAAGTAAAAGCAGATTAAAAATAAAATTTGCTTATTCAGAAGAGAACGTATCAATTACTGGATTTTCAATTTACGAAAGAAAATAATTAATATTAGATTTATAAAACCTCTTTTCAATGAAAGGAGGTTTTTTTTATACATTTGAAATAAAAAATGGAAGACAAAATAAGATGCGGTTGGTGTTCTGCCAGCGATTTATACAAAAAATATCATGACGAAGAATGGGGCATACCTGTTTACGACGATGCGTCATTATTCGAATTTTTAATTTTAGAAACTTTTCAGGCGGGTTTAAGCTGGATTACTATTTTAAATAAAAGAGAAAATTTCAGAGCTGCTTTTGATCATTTCGATTATAAAAAAATAGCCAATTATCCCGAAGAAAAAATTGAATCCCTTTTACAAGACAGCGGAATCATTCGCAATAAACTTAAAATTCGCGCTACCATTTCAAACGCACATGCCTTTATGAAAGTGCAGGAAGAATTTGGAAGTTTCTCCAATTATATCTGGAAATTCACCAACGGAAAACCAATCGACAACAACCCAAAAACACTAAAAGACGTCCCTGCCACTACTCCACTTTCAGACGAAATTAGCAAAGACCTAAAAAAAAGAGGCTTTAAATTCGTAGGCTCAACCGTAATTTACGCTCAAATGCAAGCCACCGGAATGGTCAACGATCACGTCGAAGATTGCTTTACCCGAAAGGGAAAATAGTCACAGTTTTTAGTCTCAGTCACAATCTCGGTTTTCAGCTTTTAGAGCTTAATTTTTTAAGTTAAAGACTGAAAACTGAAAACCAAGACTGAAAACTTTAAAAAAAACATTATATTTGCTTCACACTTTAGGGGTGTCTGCTAATGAGCAGGCTGAGATTTTACCCTCTGAACCTGATCTAGTTCATACTAGCGTAGGGAAAAGTAAGATGACTTCTGCGCGCATTTTTATGCGCAATTGTAGCCATTCCTAGAGTAAAGACGCACTATTGTGTATCATCAAAAAACTCTAAATTCTGAAGGAATGGAACTAAAAATCAACCAACAAATCAAACAATTCAATGCTGAATCGCTAAGCGTTCAATCATTGCTCGATCTCGAAATTCCCCACAAACAAAACGGAATCGCCGTTGCCATCAACAATACCGTTGTTCCAAAAATAAACTGGAACCAACATCTCGTACACGAAACCGACGAAATTTTAATTATTTCAGCAACACAAGGAGGATAATAAGGCTGCCTAAACGGGCTATCCGTTGCAAGTCCGCAGTCGTCAACCAAAAAAATATAGTCTTAGCAAAGCTTCCGCTGGTCGCTTTCCTAATCCTTATTTTTTACGGTTTACTCCTTTACGGGCTTTCCACTTCTATCCCTGGCAGAAAGAATAAATTCCAAATTCCAATTTCATATCAGACGTAGACGCACTGCTGTGCACCCCTACAATAACTCATAACTTATAACTCATAACCTCTTTCCTTATGACTACAGAAGAACAAATCTCCAGAACCCCTTTTCCAAACTCCAAAAAAGTATATGTAAAAGGCGAAATTCATCCCATAGAAGTAGCCATGCGCGAAGTAATCCTTAGCGATACCAAACTTTCTAATGGCGGAATCGAAAAAAATCCACCTGTAACAATTTACGACACTTCAGGTCCGTACACAGATCCTAATATCGAAATTGACATTCGTAAAGGATTACCAAGATTAAGAGAAGAATGGATTTTAAACCGAAATGATGTCGAAATCCTAAACGAAATCACATCAGATTACGGACAAACCAGATTAAAAGACGAAAGTTTAAATCACCTTCGTTTCGAATATTTACACCAGCCAAAACGTGCTAAAAAAGGCGCAAACGTTACGCAACTATATTACGCCAAACAAGGAATTTTAACTCCGGAAATGGAATACATTGCGATTCGCGAAAACCAGCGCATCGAACTTTTGAACGAGCAAACCAAAGCTATGAAATGCCAGCACAGTGGACATAGTTTTGGAGCCAACACACCAAAAAGTAAAATTACTCCCGAATTCGTTCGTAGCGAAGTAGCCTGCGGGAGAGCCATAATACCCAACAATATCAACCATCCCGAAAGCGAACCCATGATTGTGGGGCGTAATTTTTTAGTAAAAATAAACGCCAATATCGGGAACAGCGCCGTAACATCAAGCATTGAAGAAGAAGTAGAAAAAGCAGTCTGGGCTTGTCGTTGGGGCGCTGACACCATTATGGATTTATCAACCGGAAAAAATATCCATGAAACCAGAGAATGGATTATTCGTAATTCTCCGGTTCCTATCGGAACAGTTCCTATTTATCAGGCCTTAGAAAAAGTAAAAGGAATCGCCGAAGATTTAACTTGGGAAGTTTTCCGCGATACTTTAATAGAACAGGCAGAACAAGGTGTTTCATACTTTACGATTCATGCAGGAGTTTTATTGCGTTACATTCATTTAACAGCTGATCGTGTTACCGGAATCGTTTCTCGTGGCGGATCGATTATGGCAAAATGGTGTTTATTTCATCATAAAGAAAACTTTTTATATACCCACTTCGAGGAAATCTGCGAAATCATGAAACAATATGATGTTGCTTTTTCTCTTGGAGATGGTTTACGTCCCGGATCTATTGCTGATGCCAACGACGCTGCACAATTTGCCGAATTAGAAACGCTTGGCGAACTAACCAAAATTGCCTGGAAACATGATGTACAAGTTTTCATCGAAGGCCCTGGTCACGTACCAATGCATATGATTAAAGAAAACATGGACAAACAATTAGAACATTGCCATGAAGCCCCATTTTATACTTTAGGACCTTTAACCACTGATATTGCACCAGGTTACGATCATATTACATCGGCCATTGGAGCCGCTATGATTGGTTGGTACGGTTGCGCGATGCTGTGTTATGTTACACCAAAAGAGCATCTTGGTTTACCCAACAAAAAAGACGTAAAAGATGGCGTGATAACTTATAAAATATCCGCTCATGCAGCTGATTTAGCCAAAGGTCATCCGGGAGCACAATACCGTGATAACGCTTTAAGCAAAGCACGCTTTGAATTCCGTTGGGAAGATCAATTCAATCTTTCTCTAGATCCCGATACAGCACGAGAATTTCACGACGAAACCCTTCCGGCAGATGGCGCAAAAGTCGCTCATTTCTGCTCGATGTGCGGACCAAAATTCTGCTCCATGAAAATATCTCAGGAAATTCGTGATGTCGCTGCAGCTGAGAAAGGTATGCAGGAAAAATCAGAAGAGTTTATTGAGCAAGGGAAAGAGATTTATATCTAGAGAATAGAACAAAGAGTAAAGAAAAAAGATATGATTGTAATTACAAATCCTTCTTCGATTGCAAATGAAATCAACATTATTGAATCTTTATTTGAAGAAGGATTGTCTTTGCTTCATATTCGGAAACCTGATTTTTCTGAGCTTGAAATGGCGCAATTTATTCATCAGATAAGATTGGAATTCCGCTCTAAATTGGCTTTGCACAATCATCATGAATTAGCAGAAGATTTTGGCATTAACAGAATTCATTTTTCAGAAAAAGACAGAAAAAGTATTTTTTCAATTTGTCAGGATCAAAAGATATTGTCAACATCAACACATTCTATGGAAGATTTCAATTCCTTAGAAAATGATTTTGATTATGCTTTTTTAAGTCCTGTTTTTACAAGTATTTCTAAAGAAAATTATCATCCAAAAACTAATCTTTTCGAAGCTTTAAAACGAAGAACAAATCACAAAATAAAAGTGATCGCTTTAGGCGGAATTGATGCTAAAAACATGAAAGAAACATTAGAAAACGGTTTTGATGATGTAGCGCTTTTAGGAACCATCTGGAATAACGAAAATCCAATAAAACAATTCAAATTATGTCAACAAATCGCCCAATCGCACTTAGTATAGC
Organism: Flavobacterium sp. C3NV; assembly: GCF_046825355.2. Lineage (NCBI taxonomy): Bacteria > Pseudomonadati > Bacteroidota > Flavobacteriia > Flavobacteriales > Flavobacteriaceae > Flavobacterium > Flavobacterium sp. C3NV. Next base: position 29,794 of record NZ_JBKQBJ020000008.1, read on the forward strand.
AGGTTTTGACCCTATTGGTGGCGCAGGTGTTTTGGCCGATATCAAAACATTTGAGCAACATCAGGTGACCGGATTTGCCATTACAACGGCGAATACCATACAGACTGAAAATGAGTTTTTTGAAATTGAATGGACAGATTTGAGTTTTGTTATTCGATCAATTGAAACATTGTTTAAAAGGTATAATATTCAATCAGTAAAAATTGGGATTGTTCCTTCGTTAGATTATTTAAACCAAATTCTTTCAGTTATAAAAGCAGTATCACCAACTACACAAATTGTTTGGGATCCCGTTTTAAAATCGACTACAGATTTCAACTTCATCACAATTGAAAACCAACTGGAGTTGAATAAAATGCTATCCAAAATTGATTTGATTACGCCCAACTATAATGAAGCTGAAATCTTATTTCCGGGTTTTATTTCGAATCAAATTTTGCTTAAAAATGAAATTCCAACTTCTGTTTTATTAAAAGGCGGGCACAATCCTATTGAAATTGGAACCGATCGATTATTTCTAAAAGATGAAATTATCGATTTACTTCCGTCTAATAAAGAATGCTTCGAAAAACATGGTTCCGGCTGTGTGTTATCCTCTGCCATCGCCTCAAATCTGGCTTTAGATCAAACGCTAACAGAAGCTTGTAAAAATGCGAAAACCTACATAGAAAAATTCCTGAGTTCAAACACAACTTTAATCGGATATCATTATGTATAACAAATTACAATACATCTCACAAGGAAATACAATCGAAGAACAATTGTACAATATTCATCAGGCATTAGATGCTGGCTGCGATTGGGTACAAATGCGATTTAAAAATCAAACAACCAAAGATACTTTTGCTTTAGCAGAAGCAGTAAAATTTTTATGCGAAGAATATCTCGCCAATTTTATTGTAAACGACAATCTCTATCTCGCTCAGCAAATTGCCGCTGACGGAGTTCATTTAGGTTTAACCGATATGAATATTGCCGAAGCCAGAGCCATATTAGGCACTACCAAAATTATCGGAGGAACAGCAAATACTTTTGAAGACATTGAAAATCACGTAAAAAACAGCTGTGATTATATTGGTCTTGGTCCATTTAGATTTACTAAAACAAAAGAGAAACTGAGCCCTGTTTTAGGTTTATCAGGATATGTTGCTATTATTGAAAAGATGAAAAACAGCCATCTCAAAACTCCTGTTTATGCTATTGGAGGAATCACATTAGATGATGTAACCCAATTAATAGAAACTGGAATTCACGGAATTGCCGTTTCAGGAATGATCACAAGCAGTGATCAAAAAAAGAAATTAATTCAACAACTAAACGAAAAGTTATATGCAAACGTCATTGTTTAAAATTGGAGACAAAACCCTAACCTCCCGCCTATTTTTAGGAACCGGAAAATTTGGTTCTAACCTTGAAATGGAAGAAGCGATTTTAGCCTCAGGAAGTGAGTTGGTGACTGTTGCCCTAAAACGCATCGATTTAGAAACAGAAACCGATGCTATTTTATCGCATTTACAACACCCAAATATTCATTTATTACCCAATACATCAGGCGCAAGAAATGCAAAAGAAGCTGTTTTTGCTGCACAATTAGCCAGAGAAGCTTTAGAAACAAACTGGCTAAAACTAGAGATTCATCCCGATCCAAAATACTTAATGCCGGATCCCATCGAGACTTTAAAAGCAACTGAAGAATTGGCTAAACTTGGTTTCTTCGTTTTGCCTTACATACATGCTGATCCTGTTTTATGCAAACATTTAGAAAACGCAGGAACAACCGCTGTAATGCCTTTGGGTTCACCAATTGGCAGTAACAAAGGTCTTAAAACAATAGATTTTCTGGAAATTATAATCGAACAAAGCAATGTACCCGTAATCGTAGATGCCGGAATTGGCGCACCTTCTGACGCTGCAAAAGCAATGGAAATTGGTGCCGATGCTGTTTTGGTTAATACTGCAATTGCAGTAGCCGGAAATCCGAAATTAATGGCTGAAGCTTTTAAGGAAGCGGTTATTGCAGGCAGAAAGGCTTTTGAGGCTAAAATTGCTCATCAGCAGAATTATGCTGTGGCTTCTAGTCCTTTGACATCATTTTTATATGACTAACGTACTTAACCGCAAAGTTCGCAAGGTTTTTACGCAAAGTTCGCTAAGCTTTGCGAACTCTTAGTCAAAAATAAAGAAACCCAAAGCTTAGCGAACTTTGCGTAAACCTTAGCGCTCTTTGCGGTAAAACACCACAATCCAAATGAAAACATTTAAAGCAATATTTGAGCAATATAATTGGGATACCATTCAATCTAAAATATACAAAACAACTTCTCAGGATGTAGAACGAGCTTTGGCAAAAACCAAACGCAATCTCGATGACTTTTTGGTTCTAATTTCTCCCGTTGCCCAAAATTATCTGGAGCAAATGGCACAGGAATGCCATGAAATCACCAAAAAACGTTTTGGCAAAACCATCCAAATGTATGCGCCGCTTTATCTCAGCAACGAATGTCAGAACATTTGCACTTATTGCGGCTTTAGTTTAGACAATAAAATCAAACGAAAAACGCTTTCTGATGCTGAAATAAAACTTGAAGTCGAAGCACTAAAAAATATTGGTTTCGATCATGTTTTATTGGTAACCGGAGAAGCAAATTATACCGTAAATATTAATTATTTCCTGAATGCCATTGCGTTAATACGAAAGGAGTTTTCGATTATTTCGGTTGAAGTTCAGCCACTTTCTACTGAAGATTATGAGCGTTTGCACGAAGCTGGCGTGTATTCCGTTTTAGTGTATCAGGAAACGTATCATCAGGAAGTTTACAAAAAATACCATACCAAAGGTAAAAAATCAAATTTTGACTATAGACTCGAAACGCCTGACAGAATAGGAACTGCAGGAATTCATAAAATAGGTTTAGGCGTTTTATTGGGGTTAGAAGATTGGCGAACAGACAGTTTCTTTAATGCTTTACATCTGGATTATCTCCAAAAAAAATATTGGCAAACTAAATATTCCGTTTCTTTCCCAAGATTACGTCCTGCCGAAGGTATTATCGAACCCAATTTTATTATGGACGATAAAGATTTAACCCAATTGATTTGTGCCTATCGTTTGTGGAATGAAGATCTGGAAATCTCAATTTCGACCCGCGAAAACGAGAAATTCAGAAACAACATTATCCCAATTGGCGTTACAAGTATGAGTGCAGGTTCTAAAACAAATCCCGGAGGTTATGTCGTTGATCCGCAATCTTTAGAACAATTTGAAATTAGCGATGAAAGGTCAGCTAAAGAAATCGCGCAAGTCATAACAAAATCAGGTTACGAACCCGTTTGGAAAGATTGGGATAAATGTTATGGGTAAAAGAAATTCCAAATTTTAAATTCCAAATTCCAAAAATCTAAAATCAACAATCTAAAATCTAAAATCCCCAAATGAGTATTATACAAGAATTCCTTCGTTATAACAGACAAACTATATTACCCGAAATTGGTGATGAAGGTCAGGAAAAACTAAAAAAAGCAAAGGTATTAGTTATTGGTGCAGGAGGTTTAGGGTGCCCTATTTTGCAATATATTTCGACTGCAGGAGTTGGCTGTATCGGAATTATGGATTTTGACAGTATCGAAATTCACAATTTGCATCGTCAGATTTTATATACTGAAAATGAGATTGGACAAGAAAAAGCGCTTGTTGCAAAAGATGTAATTTCAAAACTAAATCCGCTGATCGAAGTAATTGCAATTAGAGAAAAACTAACTGCTGAAAATGCTGAAAAAATAATTCAGCACTATGATATTGTTGTAGATGGTTCGGACAATTTTGCAACGCGTTATCTGGTAAATGACACTTGTGTTGCTTTACAAAAACCATTGGTTTACGGAAGTATTCTAAAATTCGAAGGCCAGATCGCAGTTTTCAATCACAACGGAAGTAAAAATTTACGCGATTTATTTCCTGAAATGCCGGATCCAAAAGATGTTGCGAATTGCAATTTGAATGGTGTTTTGGGCACTCTTCCGGGAATTATTGGAACTATGATGGCGCACGAAACCTTAAAATTAATTCTGGAATTACCTACTTTAAAAAATGAGTTAGTACTTTTTAATACAATCAATTGGAACTTTACAAAACTGAATTTCTAGAACACAATTTCATCTCCGACAGTAATAATTCCTGAATTTAAACTCACAACATTGGTCCCGAATAAAACAGAATTGTTTACTACTCGATATTTACTTAAGGTTTTGAGAGGTTCTTTTTTTAATTTACCATTTTCAGGATCATTATTCACCATAATACATCTTTCGCATGTTTTTATATTTTTAAAATCTACATCACCAATTTTAAAAGTGGTGAAATCATCCTCTTCATGAGGAGTTTCTGTACTTATTACGATATTAGGGCGAAATCTTAAAACAGTAATTTTATCTGTTAATTTTTCATTTAGAAAATCCAAGCTTTGACTTCCTATCATTAAATACGGATAACCATCAGCAAGACTTACATTGAAAGTTTCTTTTAATTTTGAACTTTCATGTTTGCGATCTCCATTTTTAATGATTTTAACCAGTTTACATTCAAAACCTAAATGTTCGCTAAACCATTTTGAAGTTGATGCATTCACTTCTATAACTTCGCTTTTGTCGTCCCAAACATTCACTTCTATCGAATTATCTAAATGTTCATCAATAGAAAATTCATGCTTTTGATCCTGAAAAGTAATACTGATTTTTCCATCTGAAATCTGTGGATAAAACTGACTCATAATGCGATGTTCTCTTTGCGTTATCATTTGATTATCTGCATCAATCAACATCCATCTGCGATCGTTTTCGAATCCCATTTCTTCTGCTAAAGCTTGTTGGCAACTAATTCCTGCCAAACTTTTTATCGGGTAGACATAAATTTCTTTTACATTATAAACTGCACTCATTATTCTTTATTTTCTATAATAGACATAAATTCTTCACGATCGATTTCGCGACAACCTAAACTCTCTAAATGCGGATTGTAAACCTGACAATCTAAAAGTTTGTAATTCTCCTTTTTTAAATAATTTACCAAAGTAATAAAAGCGACTTTGGAAGCATTTGATACTTTCGAAAACATACTTTCTCCACAAAAAACATGTCCCAAATCGATTCCGTACAAACCGCCAACCAAAACCTCATCCTGCCAAACCTCAACAGATTTTGCAATTCCCTGTTCATTCAGTTTACAATAGGCATCGATCATTTCGTTTGAAATCCATGTTCCGTTTTGACCATCGCGCTTTATGTTCTGGCAATTCGAAATAACCTCTTTAAAGTTCTGATTCAACGTAACTTTAAACTGGTTTCTATTCAAAATATTCCGCATACTTTTAGACACAATCAACTCATCCAAAAACAAAACCATTCTAGGATCCGGCGACCACCAAAGAATTGGATCTCCTTCATTAAACCAAGGGAAAATTCCGCTTTTGTAAGCTAACTTTAATCGTTCCGGATCTAAGTCACCGCCAATGGCCAGAATGCCTTCTTCATCGGCTTCTGAAACGGGAGGGAAAAATAAATCGTTGAATACGTAATACATGTTTTTAAAAATTCCAATTTTTTAAATTCCAAATTCCAAGTGCTGATTAGGCCTGCACGATTAATGTGCACTAAAAAGCGTACAAAAACAAAATTCCAAACTCCAATTGCATATTTTATGAATTGGAATTTGGAATTTATTTTTTGAATTTTAAACGCTTAGAAAGGTAAATCGTCTGGTTCGTCTTCGTTTAAGTTTGTTGCCGGAGCAAAAGCTTCTGCAGCTGGCATTGCCGGAGTTTGTCCAGGACCTTCTGGTGCTAATCTTTCGATTCTCCAACCTTGAATACTATTGAAATATCTGGTTTCTCCTTGTGGATTAACCCATTCTCTTCCTCTTAAATTGATAGAAACTTTTACTGCCTCTCCTTGTTTGTAGCTACTTAATAAATCGCATTTATCTTGTGTAAATTCGATCAAAATATGCTGTGGATACTGCTCATCTGTGGTAACAACCAACTCTCTTTTTTTGAATGCAGCACTAACTTGTTGCTCTGGGTTCACCACTTTTACTTTTCCTGTAACTTCCATCTTCTTCTATATTAATTATTGTTTCTTTTCTATTTTTTTGCTAAAAGCACTTTCCATGCCGATGAAATATCATCATTATTCAAATATTTTTTGGCTTCTAAATGTATCTTTTCCTGATCATCGGAACTTAATACGCCTTTCACCGAAAAGTTTTCTTTCACAAATATACTAACTTCTTCCGTTGTAGGCAAGGCTTCTATATTACCTAATTTTCCTAAATCATTTCCGTTAAAAACCCTGCTTTTCCTGATGTAATCAGGGATTACATCTACACCAACCCCTAATGTTGTAAGAGGTTTTGGCACTTCAAAAAGTCCTTCATTCGATCTTGAATACCAGTTACTTCCCAATCTTGAAACCAGATCAATTTTATGCTGATCGATGGCTCCGTTTTCATCTAAAACAGATTCATGAATATGCATTTTTACCACTTCGCAAAGAACCAAATTCCCTGCTCCGCCCTCATCTCCTAACGGAATAATCTGCATGACTTTGCACTCAAACTGCACCGGCGACTCTTTTACACGATAAGGTTTTACCAAATCTGACGGAATTTGTGTTAGTCCGGCTTTGAGAAATTCGTTTACACCTTCAGCATATTCTGTACTTGCCAATGAGGTTTGCTGTACCATATCATAATTGACAACATTTATCACAACTTCGCGAGTTGCTTCTGCATTGATCAACGTGTGTTTTACAGTATTATCGCGTACACGGCGTGCCGGCGAAAAAACCAAAATTGGCGGATTGGCACTGAACACATTAAAGAAACTAAATGGCGACAAATTAGGGATTCCTTTTGCACTAATTGTACTCGCAAATGCAATTGGTCTTGGCCCGACAGCGCTTTGCAGATAGCCGTGCAATTTTGCTGTGGTAATTTCTTTAGGATCGATGCTAATCATAGAATTTTCTTTTTGACCAAATCTCATTTCGGTTACTGCAAAAGTAGAGAAATCGTTTTTGTCAAAGAAATCATTTTAGACTTAAAAACAAAAAATCTTTAGCCGTTTATAAAATATTAAATGTGTTTATTTCGTTATATTTATACCTCAAAAAATAATTTATGTCTTTTTCTGAAAGAAGAAATACAACTCGTTGGATTATTATTTTCATTTCCTTTTTAATCATTTCTTTGATTCTTTGGAACACTTATACATTTTTCCAAATTTTTAAAAATGAAGAAAGATTAAAGATGAATCTTTGGGCCAATGCACAAAAAACACTGGTAAATGCTGATGAAAATACCGATCTTGATTTACCTCTTAATATTTTAAACAACAATACATCGGTTCCTGTTATGCTTACGATGTATAACAAAGTGATCAGTTCTGTAAATGTTCCTGAAGAAGTTCTTGCTGACAAAAAGAAATCAATGTCGTATTTAAAGAACTTAAAAAGCGAAAATGAACCTATAATTATTGAATATGCTCCCGGAAAACATCAGGAGGTATATTACGGAAACTCTGCATTACTTAATAAACTCAAATATTATCCTGTTGCTTTATTGCTGATCATCTTTTTATTTGGCGCACTGATTTATAACTTTTACAGAAGTAATAAGATGGCCACGCAAAATAAACTTTGGGCCGGAATGGCAAAGGAAACCGCACATCAAATCGGGACACCATTGTCTTCATTAATTGGCTGGGTCGAAATATTAAAAACAGAAGATATCGATCAGTCGATAACTACAGAAATAGAAAAAGACATCGAGAGGCTGCAAACTATTACAGATCGTTTTTCTAAAATTGGATCGGTTCCTGTTTTAGAAAAACACGATATTATTGCAGAAACACTACATACTTACAAATACTTGCAGTCACGTTTTTCTAAACAAGTTACTTTCTCTTACAATGGTCCAAAAGATCCTGTTTTGGTAATGATAAATCCAACGCTGCACAGCTGGACGATTGAAAATTTAGTCAAAAATGCCATTGATGCCATGAAAGGAAAAGGAAGTTTAGATCTTCGAATTGAACAAGATGCGCATCATGTAAAAATAAACGTAAAAGATTCTGGAACCGGGATTGCTAAAAATCAATTTAAAACCATCTTCGAGCCAGGTTTTACTACAAAAAAACGTGGTTGGGGACTGGGGCTTTCCCTTACCAAAAGAATCGTTGAAGAATATCATAGCGGAAAAATAAAAGTCTTACATTCTGAAATTGGAAAAGGAACTACATTTCAGATTTCTTTAAATAAAAAAGTGTAGCAAATTTTACTTTACTACACTTTTAATATTTTTTTTATTTCTGAACGTTTTGTGAGGTTGAGCGAAGTCGAAACCCTTTATGTTCAATCAGGACTGGGCTTCGACTTCGCTCAGCCTGACATACGACTTCGCTCAGCCTGACATCCGTTATAACAATTATCATTAAACTACAAATTCGCCTGAATACTTTTAGCCAAAGCTTCAAATTCTTCTTTAGAAAGCGAAACTTTATCATGAAAACGCATTTCATCCATATGGTTTAATGGAATCAAATGAACGTGCGCATGAGGAACTTCTAATCCTACAACAGCCATTCCTACTCTTTTGCAGGGAACGGTTTTCTCTAAAGCGATTGCAATTTTCTTAGAAAACTTCATTAGACCTAAATACAACTCATCATCCATATCAAAAATCTTATCGATTTCTTGTTTCGGAATACAAAGCGTATGCCCTTTTGCATTTGGATTTACATCTAAAAAAGCCAAATAATTATCGTCTTCAGCAATTTTATATGCAGGAATTTCTCCGTTTACTATTTTGGTAAATATTGATGACATTCTTTACTTGTTTATTTATTGAATCGTTAAATCGGTTAAACAAATAAACGATTAACCAATTAAACATTATAATTTAGTCTCTTGTAATTTCAAGAATTTCAAATTTCAAAACTCCGTTTGGCACTGTGATTTCAGCTACTTCTCCAACCGATTTCCCTAGTAAACCTTTCCCAATAGGAGATGTTACAGAGATTTTTCCTGTTTTTAAATCGGCTTCACTTTCTGCAACAAGCGTATATTTCATTTCCATTCCGTTGCCTTGGTTCTTAATTTTTACATTAGAAAGTACCAATGCTTTTGAAACATCCAATTGAGATTCATCTATTAATCTTGCGTTCGAATACACTTCTTCCAGTTTAGAAATTCTCATTTCAAGTAAACCTTGTGCTTCTTTTGCGGCATCATATTCGGCGTTTTCAGATAAATCACCTTTGTCTCTTGCTTCTGCTATATCTTGAGATGCCTTTGGACGCATTACACTTTTTAAATGCTCCAACTCATCTTTTAATTTTTTTAATCCTTCTGCTGTATAATAAGATACTTTACTCATAACTTCGTCGTTTATATAAATACAAAAAATCCCATCGGGACGGGATTTTGTATTACAAATATACTATTATTTTTTATAGTACATAATTATATGTTAATCATATAAAAATCAAATCTAAATAAATTATTTTTGTTTCACTAATTCTTATTAAAATAATGAAAAAATTCTGGCTATTAATCGTATTTGTTTCTGTACTTATTTCTTGCAGTGATAATGGCGTAAGTAACAAAAACCCAAACATACCAAGTTATCCTGTTAACCTGACAGTTGATATGAATTTACCGGCTTACTCTAATCTTAAATTTCCTAGTAATGGAGTTATCGTTCCTAATTACGGAGCAAAAGGGATTATTATTTTTAATACCGGAAGTGGCTATAATGCATTTGACGCCGCTTGTCCTAATCAAGCTGTGACTTCATGCATTGCTATGACAATTAATGGTATTTATGCCGTTTGTTCCTGCGATAAAACAGAGTACAGTTTATATACCGGACTTGGAGGAAAAGAATATCCATTAAAACAATATCGAGTTGAAGTAAGCGGAAGCGTAATTCACGTTTATAATTAATATAAAAAAAGCCTGAAAATTTAAACTTTCAGGCTTTTTTATTTTTAGGCTTATTAGAATTTCAATGTCAGTCCGGCCAGGAAATTAATCCCCGCCTGCGGATAATAGTATGGGTATATATCCCACATGGCTCCGTTTGAAACATATTTTTTATCCAGAATATTGTTTACTAAACCGGTAATCATAATCGATTTGAAAACTGATTTTGGTTTTATCTCGTAAGATACATTCAAATCGTTTACAAAATAGTCTGCCAGCTTCGCTTCGGGCAATTCGATATTGTTCATGTATTGCTCTCCAACAAATTTTTGCAATAATGAAATGTGTAAACTCTCGATTGGGCTGTACACAATAATATTTCCGGCAATAACATTTGGCGAATAAGCGATATCTGTTGTTCCGTAGTATTGCCCTTCAACAGCTAAATCAACATTTTTATTGCTGCTTAAAGTGAAATTAGGTCTAAGAAGGAATTTCTCCGAAAGCTTTATTGTCGCATCTACTTCAAACCCTAAACGATAACTTTTTTCAGTATTGGCACGAATTGGAGCTCCAACATCATCTAATCTTCCGGTTAAGATCAATTGATCTTTGTAACCCATATAGTAGAAATTAGAATTCAATTGGAATTTCTCTGAATTGAATCTCCATCCTAATTCAAAATCATTTAATTTTTCAGGTTTTACATTTCCGCCTTCATAATCGGTTCTGTTGGGTTCACGATTAGCGCGTGCGTACGAAAAGTAAAGTGTATTATTTTGATTGATTTCATAATTTAATCCCGCTTTTGGATTGAAGAAATTGAAAGTATCATCGACTATTCCTGTTTCTTTTGAATTTGCTTTATACTGAACTCTTCTATATTGTAAATCTCCGTAGAAACTCAATTTTTCAGTAAACTGATAGTTGGCTTTTGCAAAGATATTTCCATCTGTTTTTGTTGAATAATCATCGTAATAATGATCGCCTAATTCTGACAGATCAGAATTTCTTGCCCAGATTACTTTTCCGTAATGATCGCCTTCATATTTGTTCCAGCCTCCGCCAAGAATAACATCCAGTTTGTCTTCTTTGTATTTTACAGAAAAAGTTGTTCCGTAAAAATCATTATCTAGCCATTTCTGACGAATTAAATCTGTTCCGGGAACTAATTCTCCTAAATCATTTTCAACCATTTTTGTAGGCTGAATTGGTCCGTATCCTTCTACTGGTTCATTGTATTTATAATTTTCATAAAATCCTTGTCCTTTAGTATAATGAAGAGCGAAGTTGCTGCTCCATTTATCAGACCATGATTCACTCCAATGCAATTGATAATGGTTTTGCTTGTAATTATCGGTCTCATTGTCGTAGAAATGAACATTTCCTGCTTCATCTTTATATTTCCCTGCAGAATTATAAGTTCGATCTGAATTTAATGTTTCAGCATCAATTCCGTTCCAGGATTGGTAGGTTTTTTCGGTTCCACCAAAAACTAATGCTTTAATTAAAGTTGTTTTTCCTACGTAAGTTCCTTGCAGAAAATAGGATTTAAGATCAGAACTGGCACGATCTACATAACCATCAGATTTAATGGTAGACAAACGTCCGGCCAATTCAAAATGATCGTTTAATAAACCTGTGCTGAATTTTACCGTGTTTTTATTTGAATTGAAACTTCCGTAAGAACTCGAAATTTCTCCGGTTGGTTTTGAAGCATAACTATCTGTAAGCATGTTTAAACTCGCACCAAAAGCTCCTGAACCATTTGTAGAAGTTCCTACACCACGCTGCAACTGTAAACTTTCTACAGACGAAGCAAAATCAGGCATATTTACCCAGAAAGTTCCCTGACTTTCAGAATCATTATACGGAATTCCGTTGATGGTTACGTTTACTCTTGTAGCATCGCTTCCGCGGACTCTGATTCCGGTATATCCTATTCCTCCTCCTGCATCAGAAGTAGTAACAACAGATGGCAAATAGTTCATTAAAACTGGAATATCCTGTCCTAAGTTTCTAAATTTAATTTCCTTTTTATCCATATTACTAAATGTAACCGGAGTTTTTGTCGTAACACGAACCGCCGAAACTAACACATCGTCAAGCTTATTGACTTTGGTTGAATCTTGTTCTTGTGAAATAGAAGAAAGAGAATAGAGTAAAGAGAATAGAGTAAAGAAAATAGATTTGGTTCTGCTCATTTTTTGAACCTTAGAACCTTTGCCACTTAGTACGTTAGTACCTAAAAAAAATGTTTTCATTCGTAAAGAATTACGAATAAAAGGGGGAATTATTCTTTGTTAAAATTAATAAATGTTTCACGACAAAATATAGTGTGCACGCTAAAATTGTCGTTTATTTCCCTTAGCGACATTACTCGCTCAGGTTCGTTGGGTATGATCTCAGCTCGTTATTTAGAGCACCCCTTTGAGACAGTGCAAATGTAGTGTTAAAAAACAAATTCCAAAAATTAAATTCCAAATTCCAAAAATTACAAATCTTCAATTTTAAAACTGCAAAAAATAAATTCCAAATTCCAACTTAAGCTTCAGTTGGAATTTGGAATTTATAAATTGGAATTTAATCTAAATCTGGCTTTCTTCTTGATTGCTTTCTCTCAGAAATATTCTTTTTGTCTTTGATTCTCTTTTTAATTACCGATTTTGGGATCTTGGTTGCTTTACGAATTTTAGGTACAAACAATCCTTTTTTGATAATTTCCAGAAAGCGTTTTATGACAATATCTTTGTTTTTAATCTGGCTTCTGTCTTCATCACAGTTTAAAATCAGGATATTTTCTGTGGTTAATCGGGATGAAATATTGGTTAGCAAAAGTAATTTTTCTTCTTCAGATAAAGCCTGAGAAGCATTCAAATCAAAAGTCAGTACTACTTTCGAAGATACTTTATTTACATTTTGTCCGCCGGCACCACTACTTTTGACCGCTTTAAAACTTAACTCTGATATGATTTTTTCGATATCCATTATTGTGGCTGATGTGCTGCTTTTAATAAATCGTTTACTGTTTTCACCGGATTAAAAGTAATCAGGGGAACTGCTACAAAAATAGTTAACCAATTGGCCATTGCACCATTCCATAATCCCGGTAATTCGTAGCTTTTGACTGTTTTTCCGTCTACACTTTTCTCGACTATAAAACCTGCTTTCTGATCTACAAATTGCAGCAGATCAAACTTTTCATTTTTATAATTTTTGATTCCGCAAACCAGATCAACCGGATTAAAATGAGTTGCTTCGGCAAGAATTTCAGTTTGTTTTTTATTTGCCAAATCTACTTGCGATGTTTCTACAATCTGCAACGAAACAGCGCCTTTATCATTTCTTACCCAAAATGGTCCGCCACCAGGTTCTCCTTCATTTTTTACCATTCCGCAAACACGAATTGGCCTGTTTAATAATTCTTTTATTTTATTGATTTTATTTTCGAAAGTGAATTTATTAAAATCATTACTTAACTCAATATTGAGTTTCTGCATTAAAAAAGCAACAATTTCTTCGATGTTTTCTTCTTTTATTTCCTGCTTTTCAATTGCATCTAAATAACCGAAAACTTTTTGCTGCACTTTTATTAAAACACCCGCTAAAGCCTTTTTATACAATGCAATTTTATCGATATGATTTTGAATTACATTATCAATGTTTTTGATGAAAATAATATCCGAATCGAGCTCTTTTAAGTTTTCAATCAACGCTCCATGTCCGCCTGGTCTAAAAACCAAATTGTTTTCTTTGTCCCGAACAGGAATATTTTTTGCATCTACACAAATAGAATCGGTGCTTTTGTTTTGGTACGAATAACCAATATCAATTTTAACTTTCGAATCTTGTTCTACTTTTTCTTTTAGTACCTCAACTTCATTTTCGAATAAAGTCTGATGAATTTCAGACACTGTAAAATGTAAATTAGAAACCTGATTTGAAGTTGCATAATGCACACACTCATTCAAATGTTCTTCTATCGGGTTGGCTATATGTGCTTTGTATTGATGAAATGGCAAAACTGCTTTTGGCTTGTTTGCAAAATCAAAATATTCAGGAGAAAGTAATGTTTTTACGAAGTAATAATTTTTATAATCCCTGTCTAATGTTTCAAAATCAGGATAAATCTCTTTAAGCTTTTCGTCTAAAGCTTTAAAAAACGGAAACTTATCCATTGCGACAATAAAAATAGACAAATCACTGTCTTTTTTTCTATTGATGTAAGCGTTTATTGTTTCTTTTTTAATGTCGAAATCATTCAGAAAAGCAGTTAAAAATTTAAACATTCTGCTTGCCGCACCCGAAGCCGGAACAAACTTTTTTAGTTTTAATTTTTCTTTTTGAAGATCAAAAAAATTCGCTTTTTCTTCGAATTCAGTTTCGGATAAACTTAAAATTCCGTTATTGATTGTTGCAGGACTTATTAAGTTGCTTTTTAAAATTCCGTTTTTAAAAATTTCAAGTTGCTTCAGAATTTTATCAAAAGGAATTCCGTGATTGTATATCTGAACAAAATCTGCTGATGAAAAACCATGCTGTTTTGCAAGAGATAAATTATCTATAATTGAAGTTGCTTTTGCCAAACGGCTTTCTTTATTACCGGAAAGTGTTATAAAAGGCTTTTTAGTATCAATCAGGGTTTGTTTAAAAACCGAAAATACCGATTCCCTTCCGTCAGGAGTATCTCTAATATCGTCTTTTTCCCAAGGAACGTCAATATCGGTAAGAAAAAACAAATCGTATTCATGTTCTAATGCAGCTTCGTTTAAAAGCGGATCACAAAAACCATAATACATTTCAGAAAAAACTTTGGTCACCATCAAATTAGTGTCAGAAAACAAATACTTTTTGGCGGAGGCCAATTTTTTATTTTCTAATGCAACTTGTCCGTATGCAATAGGCAACATATCATCGGCCACACAAATGTGTTGGTTTTCTTCCCATTTTTCCTGCAAATAATCACGTGCAAATTCGGGAACCCATTCGGTTTCGTAATATTCTGCAAGTTGTTTTGCCAATGTAGTTTTGCCCGTACTTTCAGGACCAAATAAGGCAATTTTTATGATAGCTGTTTTTTGCTGTCTAAGATTTTTCTCCATTCTAAATAAGCTGAAATAGCCAAAATTGTAAAAATTAAATATTGTAGCGACAACATCCCTAAACCGCGATAGGCATAAAGAGGCACTACAATAATGTCGCCAATGATCCAAAGTGTCCAGTTTTCGATCTTTTTCCTGGCCATGTACCACATTCCTGCAAAAAATATTCCAGACGAAATCATGTCGACATAATTGTCTTTATGAATTTCATAATCGAAATATTTATAAATTCCGAAAACTACAAAAACAGTTACAAAAAACAGTATAACTCCAATTATTTTTTCATTAATATTTGTTCTCGTAATAGGCAAATTATCTTCTGTGGTTCCGCCTTTTCCCCAAACGTACCAACCGTAAATACTCATTATAGAGAAATACCCATTAATAATCATATCGCCAATATAACCTGCTACGTACAATAAATACACTGAAATCACCGTAGCGACTAAACCAGTTGGATATACCCAGATATTTTCTTTCTTCGCAAACCAAACACTCAAAATACCACAAACAAAAACCAAAAATTCCAGAACAATATGCCAAAGCGGAGCGTTTTTGTAACTTTCAAGAAAAAAATCTATCATTGGGCGGGTTGTTTTTGGTGGTTCTTAATTATGATTCAAAAAAATGGCTGTCGTTTTCGAAAGCCGTTCCTATAACTACCAAGTCTGCACCGGCCTTATAGGCATTTTGAATTCCGTGCAAATCTACAATTCCTCCTCCAACAATAATAGGAATATTAATGTTTTGAGCAATTAACTGTATCATTTCCAGCGGAACGGGCTGCTTTGCTCCGCTTCCTGCCTCGAGATAGATTAATTGATTGCCCAGCATTTCTCCTGCTTGTGCAGTGGCCAGAACCAGATCAAAATTTTCTCTGTTTAATGGTTTTGTTTTACTCACTCGTGCAACGGCCGTTTCATTGCCGCTTTCGATCAAAATATAACCCGTAGCAATAACTTCGAGATTTGTTTTTTTAAGTATTGGCGCGGCCTGAACCTGATATTCTATCAAATAATCCGGGTTTCTTCCAGACAATAAAGACAAGAACAAAATAGCATCGGCCTGAGGCGAAATTTGCGACGGATTACCCGGAAATATGACAACAGGCAGCTTTGTTTTTTGTTTTAATGCTGCAATTAAATCTTCTAAAATTGTAGATTCTACAATACTTCCTCCCACAAAAATATGCGTTGCAGGCGATTGATTGATTTTAAGCAGCAAATGATCTAAATTTTCCCAAACAATTTTATCAGGATCTAAAAGTATAGCGAGTAATTTTTGTCCGTTACTTTTAGCTTCCAGAATTTGCTGGCGTATATTGGGTATTTTTTGTCTCATAACGGGCGTAAAAGTAAAAGTTTTTTAATGTAGAAGAACTATTTTGAATGAATTATATTTGTGTTATAGCTAAAACGTAATTATGATTGCAATTGATCTGTTGGAAAAATATGGCGCCCTGAAAAAATCTTTCGATAAAAACGAAATTATTTTTGAAGATGGTCATCTCCCTACGCATTATTATCAGATCATTTCCGGTGAGGTAAAAATGAGCAATTACAATGATGATGGCCGCGAATTTATTCAGGGTATTTTTTATAAAGGTCAGTCTTTTGGAGAACCGCCTTTATTTTTAAACCAAAATTATCCTGCCAATGCAATTGCTGTCGAAGATGCAGAAATTCTTTTGTTGCCTAAAAACAGTTTTATAAAATTGCTGGAAGAAAACGCAATCGTAAGTATTAAAATCATCGAGAATTTAGCACAACGCTTGTATTATAAATCGGTTATGGCGGCAGAAATGTCTACGCAGGAACCAGAGCACCGTGTCCTTAAATTAATCGATCACGGAATCGCTTATTTCAATTTCAAAAAAGACGAAAACGGTTACCTCATCAATTTTACCCGACAACAAATAGGAGACTTGACCGGTTTGCGTGTCGAAACCGTAATTAGAACCATTAAAGCTCTTGAAAAAAAGGGCGTTTTAAAGATTATAAACAGAAAAGTATACCGATAAAAAAGTTCTTTTTTTATGATTTTAATCATAAAAACAAGAACTGAAGTGCCTGTACCTTTGTTACTCTAAAAACAAATATCATGACACTATATCAAACAACATTCGAAAATTTCAATAAAAATTATATGGGTTCTGCAGCAATGGCTGTAATTGGTCAAAGCTGTTTAGGCGCAGCTGCAGCGATGTATATTCTTTCTCACGGAACTTCTATTGGTCAAATGATACAATTGGCTATTATTGTTCTGGCTTGTATATTAGCCAATACTTCTATACTTGCACAAATGAAACACAAAGTAGTTTTTAACTTTATTATTACAAGTGCTATTTTAAGTGTGTTATTGATCATCCTGAACAATTTTATTCTATGAGAAAACCAATAGAAAACAGAGCTGATATCTCATTTTTAGTACATCAGTTTTATGCTAAAATAAGAGCCGATGAAGAGATCGGCTTTTATTTTAATACGATGATTAAAGATTGGGATTCGCATCTGGAAAAACTGACTGATTTTTGGGAAACGAATCTGTTTGCCGTAAAAAAATACAAAGGCAATCCGCATGCGGTGCACAACGAAGTTGATGCTCATTTTGAAAGCAATATAACGGCAGAGGTTTTTGGAATCTGGCTGAATCACTGGTTTCAAACCATAGACGAACATTTTGAAGGAGAAAATGCCGATACACTAAAACGACGTGCCAGAAAAATGAGTACTTTTTTGTTTATGAGTATGTTTGAGCATCGTAAGAAGATGAGTGAAGCTTCTTTAGAGCATTTAAATTAAACGCATTTTTTGTCCTTGCGAGGAACGACGTGTTCGCCGGGGCGAAAGCAATCTCATTTGCTATATAGACAAAGTGTAACGTCCATATAAACCCGACAGATTTTTAAAACCTGTCGAGTTTGGCGTAAGCTATCTTTGTCAAAGTTTTAAACCTGACATTCTTCGCGAAGTTTCTTGCGGATATTTCTCCTTGCGTCGAAATGACAAGATTATCGCGAGGATTGGAATTTGGTTTTTTTTAAATTGGAATTTAGTGAAATTTTATTTCTCAAACGCATACACCAAAGTAAAATCCTGTCCTGAAGTACTTGACTTGATCTCTTTATAATGCACATCAAAATCTACAACGAGATCATTAAAATGCAAACTGGCATCTGTTAGATTTTTGTTTAATGAAAAAGCATTTACCCTGATATGATCTTTAAAACTGATTCCTTTTTCGTTTCTGATTTTAAAGATGGCTTCTTTTGCTCCCCAGATTACGGTGAGTTCTTTTATATAATCGGGTGTGTTTTGAGTGTTTAAATAACTGGTTTCTGTATCTACAAATTTATCGGCAATGCGAAGAATTTTTTCGCGTTGCAATTCCATGTCGATTCCTACGGTTTCGTCGCTGATGATAATGGCTGCAAAATCGTGCGAATGTGTAATTGAAATATGATTGTGACAATTAAAATAAGGTTTTCCAAATTCGTCGTAATGCATTTCATGATCTGTAAAACCCATTTCCTGTATTAGCATACGAACGCTCAAAAAAGCACGCTGGTGCATTTGCGACTTCATTCCGTTGAGTCTTTGCTGCGTTTTTTCTTTTAAGACTACCTTGCTCAATAACTCCTCAAAAGATTCTGTTATGTGCCAAATTAAGATTTTGGTAGTTTCGTTGAATTGTATGGTTTGAAATAAAGGCATTCTTTTTTAATTGTAAATTATTAATTATGGCTTGCGTCTTTTAAACCATATAAGTTATATAAGAAAATATAACTTTGAGATTAAAAAAATGTATTAGTAAATTTAAGCAATTCGCAGCAAAACTGCATAGTTAAGAATCTTTTTTAAATGAACTTATATCACTTATATGGTTAAAAAAGATTCGCAAACTAATATTCTAAAGATTAAGGAATTAAACATTTCACAAATCTTATAGAAAGTAGGTAGAATTAAAAACCTATTCCGTAAATTTGCAAAAATTTTACAATATACAAATATACTATAAATGAGTACTACAACTACGCCTTTTGTGGCTTTCAAAGTAAAAGACATCTCTCTAGCGGCTTGGGGAAGAAAAGAAATTGAATTGGCTGAAGCTGAAATGCCAGGTTTAATGGCACTTCGCGCTGAATATAAAGACGAACAACCTCTTGCAGGTGCTCGTATCGCTGGATGTTTACACATGACGATCCAGACTGCAGTTTTAATCGAAACTTTAATTGCTCTTGGTGCAGAGGTTACTTGGTCTTCTTGTAACATTTTCTCTACTCAGGATCAGGCTGCTGCTGCTATTGCTGCTGCAGGAATTCAGGTTTATGCATGGAAAGGTCTTGATGAGCAATCATTTGACTGGTGTATTGAGCAAACTTTATTCTTTGGTGAAGACAGAAAACCATTGAACATGATCCTTGATGATGGTGGAGATTTAACTAACATGGTTATTGATCGTTTCCCTGAATTGGTTCCTGGAATCAAAGGATTGTCTGAAGAAACTACAACTGGAGTTCACAGACTTTACGAAAGAGTAAAAGCCGGAACTTTACCAATGCCTGCAATCAACATTAATGACTCTGTTACTAAATCTAAATTTGATAACAAATACGGTTGTAAAGAATCTGCTGTAGATGCTGTACGTCGTGCAACTGACTTAATGTTAGCCGGGAAAAGAGTAATCGTTTGTGGATACGGTGATGTTGGAAAAGGAACTGCTGCTTCTTTTAGAGGTGCAGGATCTATTGTAACTGTTACTGAAATTGATCCAATTTGTGCTTTACAAGCTGCAATGGACGGTTATGAAGTTAAAAAATTAAACACTGTAATTGCTACTGCTGATATCATCATTACAACTACAGGAAATAAAGATATCGTTCTTGGAGAGCACTTCGAGCAAATGAAAGACAAAACTGTTGTTTGTAACATTGGTCACTTTGATAACGAAATTGATATGGCTTGGTTGAACAAAAACCACGGTGCATCTAAAATCGAAATCAAACCTCAGGTTGACAAATATACTATCGCTGGAAAAGATATCATCATTCTTGCTGAAGGTCGTTTAGTAAACCTTGGTTGTGCTACAGGTCACCCAAGTTTTGTAATGAGTAACTCATTCACCAACCAAACTTTGGCACAAATCGAATTATGGAAAAACAGTGCTGCTTACAACAATGACGTTTATATGTTACCAAAACATTTAGATGAAAAAGTTGCTGCTTTGCACCTTGCTAAATTAGGAGTTGAATTGGAAACTTTACGTGACGATCAGGCTGCTTATATTGGTGTTCCGGTTGAAGGTCCATTCAAACCAGAGTACTACAGATACTAGATTAATTTTAGATTTAAGATTGTTGATCTTAGATTTTTAAAATTAACTGAATATAGAACCCTTGCAGAAATGTGAGGGTTTTTGTATTATTGTAACAATCTAAAAAACATGAAAAATTATATTTTTATCATTATTTTTTTAATTGTGTCTATTGAATTAACCGCCCAAGGCAATTCTAAATATGAATTTCAAAAAGATAGATTTGATTTAGGAGAATCTTTTTTACAAAAAGGGCAAAATGAAAAAGCAATCCAATTATTTTTTTTTGCTCATCATATTATTCCCCACAACGAACTAGGACAAATTGCATATAAAAAATATGATTCCTTAAAATCAATCGTCAGAGAAAATTTGTTGAAAAACATATCTGGAAATTGGAAAAAAATTAGCACCGATTCAAATTGGGTTATGCCTGATGAAAATGGTTTGATTGGAGAAATGTTAACAATTAATTCCAATGAAATATTATTTTTTGAGCTTTACAAAAAATCGAAAGAATGGTGTTTCATAAAAACTGAGCCAGTGATTTTTTGCAAAAAATCAGAAATTGCAACTTATATCGACTATGATTCTAACTTTACAGAATTTGTGTATAAAAATAAAGAAGTTTGGCGATATTCTATTGATGAAAATTCAGGGCTTTTAAATGCTTATTTTATCGGTTTTGAAACAGAAAATGGAGTTTCTGAGATGATATGCGGTAATTCTCACTTTCAATATTTTAAGTTACAATAATTTATCTCTACAATTTATTAAAATCTCACCCAACCAGGCATAAAAAACATTTCTCTCAAAAAATTGCACGTTTATAAATATCTACTTACATTTAATAATCAAAGTAAGGATCTATTTATCAAATACTTAAAAGTACAAACTTGAAAAAAACAACTTATTTAATCGTCTTCTTATTTTTACTTTCCCTCCCGCAAATTATTTTTTCACAGGAAAAGAAACCTAAAGTCGTTTTAGTTTTAAGTGGTGGGGGCGCAAAAGGTATTGCACATATTCCGCTTTTACAAAAACTAGATTCTTTGCACATCGTTCCTGATCTTATTGTTGGGAATAGTATGGGAAGCATTATAGGAGGTTTGTATGCGATGGGATACTCTGGCGATAGTATCGAAAAATTAACCAAAAATATTATTTGGGATAAATTATTTGGCGGTGGCCAGTCGTTAAAATCTGTGAGTGTAGAAGAAAAAAGAGAATTTCAGCGGTATTTAGTTGGAATAGGTGTTAAAGACAAAAAACTAAACAGTGTTGGCTCTCTTTTAAACGATCAAAACTTAAGAGAACTCCTTTCTGAATTAACTTACCCGGTATACAATATTAAAGACTTTGACAGCCTGCCAATACCATTTAGAGCCATGGCTACCGATTTGGCCGAAGGGAAAGAAGTTATACTAAGCAAAGGAAGTCTTGCTTATGCCATGAGAGCAAGTATGTCATTGCCGGGTATTTTTAAGCCTATGACCTACGAAAAAACAGTATTAGTTGATGGTGGTGTAATGAATAATTTCCCTACTGATGTTGCCAAAGAAATGGGCGCTGACTTTATTATTGGCAGTGATGTCGGCGGCGGATTGGAGCCCATTGCCAAACTGAACAATCTTTTAACGATATTAACTCAAACTAGTATGTTTCCGAGTAATATTAAAAACCCGGCAAACCGAAAACTTTGCAATATCTTAGTAGACCACTTGCCTAACTTACGTTTTTCTACAGCTGATTTTGCTGATAGTGACGAAATCTATAAAGATGGTAAAATTGCAACAGCACAAAACCTTCCGGCTTTAATTGCATTATCCGAAAAATTAAAAGGATACACTCAACGAACTCACCAATTACCAAACATTCCCGCAGAATTTGTTCTTGACACTATTGTGTACAAAAAAATAAGTCCGGAAAACCTTGCTTTGGTATTAGGAAGAATAAATCTTAAAACACATGTAAAATATACCACCAAAGATTTAATAGCAGGTATTAACCGGGCAATGGGCACGAATCTTTTTGATGAAATTACATACAGCTATTTCATCAAAGATGGCGACAAACTAGGCGTTACAATATTTGGACATGAACGTGCCAAAAACCAACTGAACACATCTGTACATTATGACACTTACCGGGGCGTTGGAATCATTTTTAATTACACCGCGAGAAATGTTCTTGCCAGAGCATCGCGTCTTCTTTTATCAGTCGATATTGCAGAACAGCCAAAAGCACGAATCAATTATCAGAAAAATTTTGGAAAAAACAGGGACTGGTGGTGGTCATCTGAACTTTATGGAGCCTTTTTAAGACAGGAGATTTATTTTAACGGCAAAGCTTCAGATAATGTACTTTACAATGCTGTAGAATTCAATAATGAGATCAACAGAAACATAAATTCACTAAAAAGTTATTTTGGCTATGGTTTAAACTATCAATACGCCAATTTAAAACCAAAATACAGCAGAGAATACAATCCTAATGCCATCGATATCACGAATTATTCCTTAAACACTATTGAATTAAACTTGCATTATTCTTACAATGATATGGATAAAGTTTTCTTTGCTGAAAACGGAACAATTATGAAAGCAAATGTAACCAGATCCTTGTTATCAGAGGTTTATACCTCTTTTAACGATCCTGATCAAACAAGCATATCTGGTGCAACCAATGGTTATACAAAATTTGGTTTCAGCTTTGAAAAAAGGGCTCTCTTAAGAAAGAAAATTACAGGAATCATTGGCTTTGATTCTTATTTTGTTTTTGAGGATAAACTGAAAGATAGTCAAATCTCATTTTCAGATTTTGGTTACGGTTCAAAATATTTCTTAGGAGGAAACATACCGAGTTCGGGCAGTAATCGTTTTTCATTTCCGGGCTTGCATGAAGATGAACTCAATGTTTCGCAATATATGGGCTTAAAAATTGCTTCTCAAATCAATCTTATGGGAAAAATTTATCTAACTCCCCATTTTAATATCGCAACTGTTGGTTTTGAATCTTTTGATAAATACATCAATAAAGCCTTTAGTCCAAAAGGAAAATGGGATGATGGTTCAGACCCTAGCCTTGTAATATCAGGAGGAGCCGCTATTTCTTATCAATCCATTTTAGGACCTATTCATTTTGATACTTCCTGGATAAATAATATCGACAAAGTGCGATTGTTTTTTAGTGTCGGATTATCATTCAATCCATAATTTCTTTTTTAATCTAAAATCAAAAATCTCCAATCTAAAATTATAAGGGAGTGCAATTAATTTAAAAGATTTTTGATTTTAATGCGGGTAAATATTAAGATTATCAGTTGTTTCAAGATTTCAGACTTCTAAAATAAAATACAGCTAACCCAAAACAACCTGACGAGGTATAATTAACAACTATTTGTTCCATCAGAACATCTCGTCGGTAGAAAAAAAGGCATCGTGAGAAATATCGTCCCATTGGGACGTTTGAGAAATCTCTGTATATATTTTTATCAATTATTTATAAATCAAACGTTCCTACGGAACGAAAAAAAACACCTAATTTATTGGGCTACCGATGAGGTGTTCCGATGGAACAAAAACCGCAAATATAAATATGTGTATTAATAATGTTCGAGATTTATTTATTTTCTAATAATCAAATAAACAACCTGATTAGACATCAGGCTTAACAACCTCATTTAATTTTTTTCCCTTAACTTAATAACATTGGCTTCTATTCTTCACTCTTACGTAAACCAAGAACATTAATTTAATCAGATATTTTAGACGGTTTTTAAATTTAAACTTTACATTTGAACTTCAAATCCCAATATCTAAAACCTAATCATGAGAACACGCCTAATTTTAACATTAATACTACTATTGCCTTTTTTTACCAATGCACAATCTAGTCTGCAAAGACAAATGCAGGCTTCGAACGCAATGGTAAGACAACAAAACCAAATGTTCTTGCAGCAACAACAGCAGCAACGCGCTATGGCAAGTATGATGAACAACATCGAAACAAAGGAATCCAAACTCGCCAAAGAAGAAAAAAAACTTAAAAAACTTCAGGAAAAAGTAACCCAAAAAGAAGCCGATTTAAAGACCAAAACCGATGAACTAAAAACGCTTGAAACTAACTCCGAAAAAAACAGCAATTCTGATATTCTAAAAAATATCGAAAAGTCTAAAAAAGAAATCGCTAAGTCTGAAGAAAAAATAAGCAAATCGAAAACAGATATCGAAAAAAGTTCGAATAAAATTCAGGATTTACAAAACCAGATACAAGCTGATAAAATCAAAAAAGCAGAATTAGAGAAACAACACGAAGAAGAGAAAAAAGCCAAAGAAGAAGAAAAAAGGTTAAAGGAAGAGGAAAAGGCGAAAAAACAAAAAGAAAAGCAAGACAAGAAAAAATAATACTATGATCGAAAAAGTTGTATGCGAAATGCATGGCACAAAAGACATGTCATTTTCGTGTATTCATATTGCAATGGCAATAGACCAAAAAGAAAAAGTAGGTTTCTTCTATTCTGAAGCCGAAGAAGATCTTCCTCAAATTGCCTGGTGCGGAGCATGCGAACAATGGTTGCTGGATAACGGCGAAGAATGGAATGATGCTTTTGAAGCTAAAGCCGATTTTAAAATATTATGTGCTGATTGTTTTGATGAGGCAAAAGCAATTCAGTTTGGAACTGATCAAATATAAATAACAATGATTACTACAAAAGATTTTAAATTATTACCCAATAAAAATTCATTACAAAATATCTGTAAAGCAATTTCGGTTTTAGATGCTATCATTTGTCAGGAATGGGAATATCGTTATTACTCCTACAATTCTCAATGGGGAGAAGGTGAAGAGTACTGCGAAATGAGAGATGGATCCGGCGATTTAATGAACATTCTTTTTCTTGAAAATCATTGTGTAATAAATGGTTTTGCACACGAATTTCAGCATAATAAAAAAAGTGACCTGACTAAAAATTTACCTGAAATTTATAATGAATTTATATTTGGAGAACCGGTCGCCTCTCTGGGAACTACATTTTGTTTATGGACAAATGAAACCGGAAATTGGCAAGTAGGAATGATTGAAGATTATAATGATAACTCAGCTGAATTGCTGGCTATTTTTGACGGAAATCCACAAACTTACATTGACTGGGCAAGCGAATATTTTGAAGATTCTTATAAAGAAACCGGAATATCATTAAAAACAGTAACCGAAATTTATCAAGGTAAGATATTAACCAAAGAAATGGTTTTATCTATTGTTGACGAAATCGAAGATTGGAAATTATTAGAAGACGATTTAAAAGAGATAAATTACGAATACGACTTTAGATAATCTCATCTAAAAAATCTTGATTCTGTCATTAAATAAATTAATTTCATTTCAATAAGATTAACTTTGTGAAAACCGTTAATCATGAAAAACTTCTTCTTTTTAGGTATTGCTATTATATTCGAAATCATTGCCACTTCTGCCCTAAAAAAATCGGAGCAGTTTACACAGATTATCCCGAGCATTATTACGATTGTGGGTTATTTTGCAGCATTCTACTTTTTAAGTTTTGCAATTAGAACCATCCCGGTTGGTATTGCATATGCTATTTGGTCCGGAGTTGGTATTGTTTTGATTACAATTATTGGAGCCGTTTTCTTCAAGCAAATTCCTGATTTACCTGCAATAATTGGTTTGGCCTTAATTATGATTGGTGTTGTAGTTATTAATGTTTTTTCTAAAACTACGGCGCATTAGATCTTAATAATAAATTGTTGCAAGTTTCGGGTTGATTAGAGCCCTAAGCCATCTATATTCAACAATTTCAGACCTATTCATTTTAAAAATAAAACAATGGATTTTAAAAAAGCTACGATTTCAGATTTGACAGAAATGCAGGAAATGTATATCGAGACTATAAAATGGGTTTGCAAAAACGATTACAGTCCTCTAGAGATTGATGCCTGGATTTCCGGACTAAACAATGTAGAGCGCTGGCTGAAAGTTATTCATGCTCAATTTGTTTTATTAGCTCTTATTGATGATAAAATTGTAGGTTACGGAACTCTAAAAGATGGAAATTACATCGACTTTTTCTGCGTTCATAAAGATTTCCAGCGTCAGGGAATTGCTGATAAAGTTTTTAATGAATTAGAACTCGAAGCTAAAAAGGAAAACTCAGAAATCATCACAGCTGACGTAAGCATAACCGCAAAACCATTTTTTGAGAAAAAGGGATTTGTTGTAAAAACCAAACAAAAAAATATCCGATTAGGTGTTGAATTGATCAATTACAAAATGGAAAAAAGTTTGAAGTAGCTGTATAATCTCTCGCAAAGTCGCGAAGTCGCAAAGTTTTAATTTTAAAGTTTAAGTTTAAGCCAATCTTTGTCGAGCTACTTTGCGGTCCTTCGACTTCGCTCAGGATGACAATATTGCGAAAAAACTTTGCGGCTCCGCTCCCGATAACCATCGGGATTGCGAGCAAAAAAAACATAGCGTTCTTTGCGTAAACCTTTGCAACCTTTGCGGTTAAAATAAAAGACAGCAAGTTTCGGATTTTATACCCGCAAAAACCGCTCGATATTTGCATTATAAAATTGAACGAAAATGAACACACAGGAAAACATCAATTATAATCGAATAGCCGATGCGATCGATTATATCAAAACAAACTTTAAGGAACAACCCAACTTAGATGAGGTTGCCGAAAAAGTGCATTTAAGTCCGTTTCACTTTCAGCGCTTGTTTACAGAATGGGCAGGAACAAGTCCGAAGAAATTTTTGCAATATATTAGTGTCGAACACGCCAAGAAAATCCTAAAAGAAAATAATAAAGTTACTTTATCTGATGCCGCTTTTGACACAGGATTATCAGGAACCAGCCGTTTGCATGATTTGTTTGTAAACATTGAAGGAATGACACCTGCCGAATACAAAAACGGTGGTAAAAACTTAGATATTAATTTCAGTTTTGCCGAAAGTCCGTTTGGGAATATTATTGTTGCGTCGACCAATAAAGGCGTTTGTTTTATGGCTTTCGCCGAAGATGAAGAAACCGGATTCGAAAATTTAAAACACAAATTCCCAAATGCAGCATTCTCCCGAAAACTGGATTTATCGCAACAAAATGCTTTGTTTATTTTTCAGAACGACTGGAGCAAATTATCCGAAATCAAACTGCACTTAAAAGGAACTGACTTTCAACTGAAAGTTTGGGAAACTTTACTTAAAATCCCAATGGGACAACTTTCTACTTATGGAATAATCGCACAACAAATCGAGAAACCAAACGCTTTTCGTGCTGTTGGAACTGCAATTGGAAGTAATCCTGTAGCTTTTTTAATTCCATGTCATCGAGTGATTCAATCCTCAGGAACCTTCGGTGGTTATATGTGGGGAAATACGCGTAAAACGGCTATTATTGGTTGGGAAGGCGCGCAGGCAAACCTAATAATCTAAGATTTCTATTTACAATATATGTCGATAATCTTTGCGTAGATGCACTGCAGTGCATCTCTACAGATATTCTTTGTGTAAATAATTCCTCATATAAAATTCAATCTAAAATTTATGCAAAATATACAATCAAAAATTGCGTCTCTTAATTGGGAAAGCATTACCGAATCTATGCACGAAAATGGGTTCGCCATTATTCCGAATGTACTCGATAACGAACAATGTGAAGATTTAAAATTCGATTATGATAATCCCTCTTTATACCGAAAAACAGTCGTTATGGAACGTTATCGGTTTGGTTTGGGCGAATACAAATATTTCAATTATCCATTGCCGGATTTGATTCAAAACATTCGTACATCGATTTATCCTAAACTTGCACCAATCGCAAATACCTGGATGAAAGTGCTAAATATAAACACTAGTTTTCCTGAAACTCACGAAAAATTACTAGAAGAATGTCACAACAATAATCAGCTAAAAGCAACTGTTTTGATTTTAAAATATGGCAAAAGTGGTTTTAATACCTTACATCAGGATTTATATGGCGATGTTTATTTTCCTATTCAAATAGTAATTTTTCTCAACGAACCTGATGAAGATTTTACCGGAGGTGAATTTGTTTTAACACAGCAAACACCAAGAGCGCAATCGAAAGCGATTGTTCTGAAACCTAAAAAAGGCGATGTTTTGGTTTTCACAACGAATTTCAAACCTGTAAAAGGCACAAAAGGATATTATCGTGTGAATATGAAACATGGCGTGAGCGAAATTCATTCTGGTGAGCGACACACGTTGGGGATTATTTTTCATGATGCGTTAAATTGAAGGTGCAGAGGTGCGGAGGTTTCAACACACAGTATATCTGTAGAGACGCACAGCAGTGCGTCTACGCAACGATTATCTACTCCAATATGATATTTTCACGCAGATTTAGCAGATATGGCAGATTTTAAAATCATTTTATTTAATCTGTAGCAAAAAACATACGTTGTGGGAGACGCACTGCTGTGCGCCTCTACGATAAAAAATGCGGTAAAAATATGACACAACACAATAAAATTTCGGACTCAGATCTTCGAAATAAAATTAAAAATGCGGAAATTTGCTTTGGTGGAAACCAAAAATTAAAAATCTACGGAACTTTAAAATGTTCGTCAGGAAAAAGAATGAAACGAGAAAATCGGGTTTTCTTTATATCTGAAAATGAGGCCAGGCAAAATGGCTTCAGACCTTGCGGACATTGCATGAAAACCGAATATCAAAACTGGAAAAATGGACTTATTTAATCCCGAAACTGACGAAACGACGAACCTGCTTCCTAAAGACGGAACCGTAAATTACTATGGCAAATTATTTTCGAGAGAAGAATCGAATCGTTACTTGGATCTGCTTTTGAATACTATTGAATGGAAAAATGACGAAGCAATTATCTTCGGGAAATTAATTCTTACCAAACGAAAAGTAGCGTGGTATGGCGATTCAGGTTTTGAATATACTTATTCGAATACCACCAAAAAAGCGCTTCCGTGGACGAAAGAATTACTGGAATTAAAAGCTGTTATTGAAAAAGAAACAGGCGAAACCTTCAACTCCTGCCTTCTTAACTTATATCATTCCGGCGATGAAGGAATGGCGTGGCACAGCGATGCCGAAAAGGATTTAAAAAAGAATGGCGCTATTGGTTCAGTTAGTTTTGGTGCCGAAAGAAAGTTTGCTTTTAAACATAAAGAAACCAAAGAAACCGTTTCTTTAATTCTGGAACATGGCAGCTTATTGGTGATGAAAGATGAAACCCAAACGCATTGGCTACACAGATTACCGCCAACTAAAACAACATCAAAACCTCGTGTAAATTTGACTTTTAGAACGATTGTCTCATAATAGAAATTTATTGAAGCATAAGAGATTAAGGAAAATTAAGCTTTTAATAGTAAAAAAAAACTTTAGCATTATTTTTACCAGCCCTGATTTAATCCGTTTTTAAGGACTTCTTCGTACTTGTCTTTATCAAAAGTATATAGATTTGGTGCTTTATGCGCTACATTACTTTTCTTTTCGTCGAGTTTATTAAGAATTCCGATATTGTTAATTTTACGTAGAAAGTTCCTTCTGTCCAGTTTTTTATCCAAAATCGTTTCATACAATTTTTGGAGTTCAGGCATTGTAAATTTTTCGGGCAATAAATTGTAACCTATCGGCATTAGATTCAATTCGATTCTAAGTGTGTTTAATGCTTTATCGAGAATTGCTGCATGATCTAAAATAAGTTCAGGAACTTCTTTATGATCAATCCATTCTATAACTTCTTCTTTATTGACAGATTTTGGAATCGTTTTCAAAAAATCGACAAGGGCATAATACCCAATGGTAACAAAACGCTGCGTGAGCCATTTTCCTTTTGCTTCTTCGATCTTTAAATATTCTAAAACTTCTTTGCTAAAATGCTGATCGTTGCGTTTTATTTTTCCAAAAGTGGCAAATTGTCTCAAAAATATACCTTCTACTCCGGTTCTTTCGTTTAAAACAGTCACCGCTGCAGTATCAATATCCTGATCGATTGGGATAAAACCGCCGGGTAATGACCACTTATTACTATGCGGAATCTTAATCAATAAAACCTTAAGCTGATTGTCATGAAAACCAAAAATCACACAATCTATCGAAAGTCCGGGTTGATAATTTTGATTATTTTCTATAATGTCTTTTAACATTTAACTTTTTATTAATTACAACTTTCGTTTTAGATTGGCTCTGCAATTTAAATCATTTTTATAAAACCGAAACATTTTTATCCAATTCAGCTTTAATAAGTCTGAAAAAACTGTCGCTGGAAAGAAGTGTTAAAATCACAATTTTTTAATTAAAAACAAACAACAAATTAAAAAAATAAGTACATTGCGTCATAATAACACATTACGCATTTACTTTGTTGTTTTTTCAAGTAATAAATGCCTTTTAAAATTATAACTTATTAATTATCAGTTTTAATATTGTAATTTTTCAAGAAAGTCACCATACAAAATCTATTTAAATATAGAACCATTAATGATTAGAATATGAGCATTCCTGATTTAGATAAACTCAATAAAAAATTTATGAAGAAGATCTATTCTTCTTTTGGATTAGTATCAAAAAATGATCTACTCGAAGCTTCTATAAAGTATAGCGAAGAGCAGGAAAAAATCTTCAACCAAATGATTGTTGAAACTGATGCAAAAAATAAAAAAGCAAAACGCGAAGCTTTTGACAAAGCATTATTTGCATCTTACAAAGGAATTGGCGCTATGGATTTTATAAATACCGTTTTAAAATAAATTGTAATTACGGAAACATTAAGAAGATTATTTTTTTGACAGATGATACTTTTAAGATGAATAATCTAAAAAATATGAACCTTGCTACAAGCGAGGTTTTTTCATTTCTACAAAGTCCTCTACAATAAAATATTACATAACCCTGAGGCTTTTTTTTATTTTAATTTTAAGTTTCGTGGCAATAAAAAAAGATATTTTTTTACGATTTCAATTGTCAATGTCAATAAAATGACGCAATTTTATTAAGAAAAATTAAATTAATTAATTTTAACAATCGTCAGGTATTCTCAAATCCCCACTTTTTGTGACTTCACGAAAAGGAGTTATACTTATATTAATTATTAGAAATATTAAAAACACATCGATGGAAAATCTTATTCAATCAGAGAATTACAAAATTCAAAAGCCGGCAGAATGGGCTACTAATATTAATGACAATCAACTTATTGAATACATTAAAGAATCAGATTTTGCAAGCAAACAAATAGATGAAGGACGTGATTACTGTTATTTTTTAGATA
This sequence comes from Flavobacterium sp. C3NV, assembly GCF_046825355.2. NCBI lineage: Bacteria > Pseudomonadati > Bacteroidota > Flavobacteriia > Flavobacteriales > Flavobacteriaceae > Flavobacterium > Flavobacterium sp. C3NV. The sequence continues at coordinate 61,474 of NZ_JBKQBJ020000008.1, forward strand.
AAATTTATTACACCAGTGATGAGGAAAATAGTGAGTATGCTTGTGTAGCTTATACGCTTAACGAACCTGCTAATCTTGAAAACGCTTCGGTAATGGATGTCGTGGTCGAAGAAAACGAAACTTACATTATACATAGAATTAGCGTTTTAAGAGAAGGTGTTTTGGTAGATAAAATCCCTGATACAAAAATTAAAGTTCTGGACAGCGAAAACCAAAGTGATGGCGGTGTTTTAAGCAGCAATAAAAAAATTAATATTACCATAAAAGATTTACGCCTTTATGATGTTTTGATCATGGAAGATTCTCGTGTAAAAGTCTTTACAGAACGTGACTTTTTACGTAAAGAATTCTCTAAGTTTGTTTGGGTTAGTCCAAGCACTTATTGGGCTTACGGAAGTTATAATTTTTCTTTTATCAATGATCGCAAGAATAGAATTGCTTACAAAAAAACGTTCTTTAGAGATGAAGACGGAAATGTATTGGCTCCAGAAGTAAACTACTTAGAAAAAGGTCAAAGGTTTACTATCGAAAAAGAAAACTACATCAATTTTGTAGATACTAATCGCGAAATTGCTCCTTTTATAGATTTTGCAACTGATAGTAACTGGATCGACTTGTCTAATTATATTTCTCCGTTATACGAAGAGGTTTATGCCAAAGCTTCTCTACAGGAATTTGCTCCTAATCTGGTCGAAAAACTGGATGCCATTACCAACAAAGATGAACAATTGCAGTTTGCTATAGATTATGTGCAAAATCATGTTTATTATGTTTTTAATGCAGATGAAATGAACGGTCACAAGCCTCAGGAACCTTCTATCACGTATCAAAACAAACAGGGAGATTGTAAAGCAAAATGTGTTTTACTAAAAGTGATTTTAGATTATATCAAGGTAGATTCGTCTGTGGTTTTGGTTAATTTTAATACAGATCATTACCTGAAATATTACTTGCCGTCTTTATTGACTTTTAATCATGTAATTGTAAAAATCGATTATAAAGGTGAAACGTATTTTATTGATGCTACAAGTCGTGATGAATTTGGATTGATAGAAAATCGCGGTTTTATTTACTTCATGCATTATCTGGAGGTAAAACCAAATCAGGATTTACAAATAAAAAAATCGCATAAATTCCCTTATTATGGTATTAATGAAAAAGCTGATTTTAATGTTCAGAATAATATAGGACAGCTTTCGTTAACCACAACTTACAAAGGAAATCGTGCCAATTATATGCGTAAGTATTTTAAGAATACTAACAAAAGAGAAATCATAGACAGCTGGAATAATTTCTTCTTTTATACTTTGAATTATAACAATGACCGAAACGGAACTGATGTTCGAAATATATTTAAAGATGCTACAATTGAAACGCTGAGTGATGATAAAAAACTGAACGAATATACCATTCAGTACAAGGCAAATGTTGAAGATCCGTATTACACAGATGCACAAAAAAATCGTTTCTTAATGTATTTTGATCGAAATGTGATTAAAAATAATGCCCGTGACTTTTTGCATACTGATATTGCTTTCTGGCATAATTTTGATAACGAGAAATACGAAATCAATCTTTACACAGATCAAAGAATAGATGTGGAGGAGAAATTTACGACACAGGAAAGCACGATAAAAAATCCTTATTTTGATTATATCAGCCGTAAAAAAGTAACAAAAAATGGTGCTACAATAAACATTGATTTTACGCCATTGGTGAATTTAGAAATTCCGCCAGCAGATTTTGAAGAATTCAGAAATGCACATCATGAGGTTGCAGACAGCAATTTCGGACTGGGAATCGATATTATAGAACAAGGCTTTATGAATTTGATGAAATTTAATTTCAAGAAACTGGTAAAGTAATTAAAACAAAAACGGGCTTCAAATGAAGCCCGTTTTTGTTTATGGATGAATTTCTTAAAGCAATTCAAAATTAGATTTTAGTTTGATATCTGCTGATGAAGCTCCAATCATTACTTCGAAATCTCCTGCTTCTGCAATAAATTCTAATTTATCGTTGTAGAAAGAAAGTTTTTCTTTGTCGATTGTAAATTCTATTGTTTTAGATTCTCCTGCATTTAATTTTACTTTTTGAAAATCTCTTAATTCTAAAATTGGTCTTACTACAGAGCCAAATTTATCTTTTAGATACAATTGTACTACTTCTTCTCCGGCTACTTTTCCAATATTCGATAATTGAAAAGAAACTTTAATGGTTTCATTATTTTTCATTTTAGTCGAAGATAATTTCAAATCAGAATAATTGAATTTGGTATAACTCAAACCATATCCAAAAGGGAATTTAGGAGAGTTTTTAAGATCGATATAGGCTGAAACATAATTTTTTGAATCTTCGTCTTTTGCCGGTCTTCCTGTGCTATAGTGATTGTAGTAAATTGGAATCTGTCCCACTTCTCTCGGGAAAGTCATTGGCAATTTTCCAGACGGATTATAATCTCCAAATAAAACATTCGCAATTGCGTTTCCTGCTTCTGTACCTAACCACCATGTGTATACAATTGCAGGAACGTTATCTGCAGTCCAGTTAAAAATAAGAGGTCTTCCTGCGTTTACCAGCACTACAACAGGTTTTCCGGTAGCCTGAATCGCTTTTACTAAATCTTCCTGAACTCCCGGTAAATGAATATCGCTTCGGCTTTTTGCTTCACCGCTCATATCACGTCTTTCTCCTATACTTAAAATAACAACATCTGCTTGTTTGGCAGTGGCAACCGCTTCGGCAAAACCATCTTTGTTGTCTCCGTCAACTTCACAACCTTTGGCGTAAAGCAACTTGGTATTTTTACCTACTTTATTTTGTAAACCGTCCCATTGCGAAACGATCCATTTATTGTAATCCACTTCAGGCAATTCTACAGACCAGAATCCCATGTTTTCTTTGTACTCTTTTACCATTGGCCCGATAAAAGCAATTGTTTTCAGGTTTTTAGAAAGTGGTAAAGTTTCGTTTTCATTTTTTAATAAAACAATACTTTTTTGCGCTACATCAAGAGCAGCTTTTCTGTGTTCAGGATTGCTCAAAGCTTTATCTGCTCTTTTTTGATCTGAATATTTGTAAGGGTCTTCAAATAATCCTAATTCGAATTTCTTGCGAAGAATTCTCTTTACTGCATCATCAATTAATTCAACAGGCACTTTTCCTTCTTTAACCAAGTCAGCTAAATGATATCTGTAAGCATTACTTTCCATATCCATATCACTTCCGGCTGTAATCGCAGAAAGTGCTGCTGCTTTAAGATCTTTAGAATATCCATGTGCTACCATTTCGCCAATCGAACCCCAGTCTGAAACTACGAATCCCTGAAAGTTCCATTTTCCTTTTAAGATATCGCGCTGTAAGTGTGCATTTCCTGTAGCAGGAATTCCGTTTAAGTCATTGAATGAATTCATAAAAGTCGCTGCTCCGGCATCAAGAGCTGCTTTGAATGGCGGTAAATAGGTTTCCCATAACATTCTTTCGCTCATGTCTACTGAGTTATAATCTCTTCCTCCAACTGCTGCTCCGTAAGCTGCAAAGTGTTTTACACAAGCCATAACCGAGTTTAAATCTCCCAGTTTATTTCCCTGAAAACCTTTTACTCTTGCATACGCAATTTTAGATCCCAGGTACGTATCTTCTCCGGCACCTTCCATTACACGTCCCCAACGAGGATCACGGCTAATATCGACCATTGGTGCAAATGTCCAGTGAATTCCGCTTGCTGCAGCTTCTGTAGCGGCAACTCTTGCTGCTAATTCAATTGCTTGTAAATCCCAACTTGCAGCCTCGGCCAACGGAAGCGGAAAAGTAGTTTTGTAACCGTGAATAACGTCCTGACCAAACAACAACGGGATTTTAAGACGTGATTGCATTGCCAGTTCCTGATATTGTCTGGTGTATTTTGTACCTACAATATTTAGCATAGAACCTATAATTCCTGCTTTGATTTCGGCTTGTTTGTTTGGGTTTATGGTAATTGGCCCTGTCGCAGAATTATCCCCCGTATACTGATTAAGCTGACCAATTTTTTCTTCGATGGTCATTTTTTTCAATAGAGCATTTACTTTCTGATCTATTGTTTCTTGTTGTGCCATCGCAAAAACCGATACCATCAACAAGGCAAATGTGGTTAATTTCTTCATACTAATTTAATATATTCTTTTTAATGAATCCCGATAGCTATCGGGAGGAATTGCCATTCTTTATTCTGTTTTTATTTGGAATCATGGCGATTTCATGAATTAATTTTGATTACCAAACGTAAGTAGCCACAGCACCTGCGTTTAAGGTAGTTGTAATTTGTTTGTTATTGTATTTTATATTGAATGTGTCTGTTGTAGCTCCGTCGTTTTCTACAATTAAAACCGTTTGTCCTGATGGTGTTTTAAAAGCGACATTGTATAAATTTCCGCTAATATTACTTCCAATTCTTACTGATCCTTCAGGAACAAATTTTGATGCGTGACCAATAATATAATATCCTACTTCTCTTTTTATATTCTGAGCCTGATCAATCATCAACGCTCCTTTACAAGTCGAACATCCGCCTGGAGTAAAAGGTTTGTAATATTCGTCATTTGCTAATCCCCACGAAAGTGCATTTACACTCCAGTTACGCATAGAACCAATTACAACATTTTTTACACTCCATTTCAAATCAGATTCGAAACTGCTTTTTGATCCTGTATATTGTTCGGTAAAATACAAATCTTTGTTTGGATATGCATCATGAACTGTAGATAATGCGCTGATATCTCCTTCGTATAAATGAAATGCAGAACCCGCTACAAAAGGATTCGCTTTTGCATCTTTTAAAATCGTTAACGGATATTCCGGTTTGTTGCAATTGTGATCGTAAATCACGATTTTGGTCTTGATTTTAGCTTTCGCGAAAGCGGGACCTAAATGATTCCCAATAAAATCTGCCTGTTGTTCTGCAAGCATCAATAAACTTGGGTTATTTCCTGGGTGCAATGGCTCATTTTGAGGTGTAATTGCATCAATAACAATTCCGTGCGATTTCATTGCCTGAATATATTTTACAAAATATTCAGCATAAACCTGATAGTATTTAGGCTGTAAACTTCCGCCTTTCGAGCTTCCGTTGTCTTTCATCCAAACCGGAGGTGACCACGGAGAACCCATAACTTTTATTTGAGGATTGATGGCTAAAATTTCTTTTAATAAAGGCACAACATCTTTTAAATCAGGACCAAGATTAAATTTTTCCAGTTTTAAATCTGTCTCACCTTCCGGTAAATCATCATACGAAAAAACTTTTTCATTCAAATCAGAAGCTCCTATACTTATACGAAGATAACTCAACCCAATTGCATCTTCTTTTCTGGAAAACAATTCCTGAAGCAAGGCTTCTTTTTTTGCTTTATCCAGTTTTAGGATTGCCTGAGCACTTCCCCCTGTCAAAGAAAATCCAAAACCTTCGATGGTTTGAAATTTTTGTGAAGGATTTACTTCAATAGTCTGGTTTGAATTCGTTTCTGTATTAAAAACCAAATCATTTTGCTTTTGAAGTTTTAAAGACTCATCGGTTGTAGTGATCCACGATTCTGCTTTATTAGAAGTGGTTGCTGCATTTTTTGAAGTTCCGCATTTTATCTGAACTGCAATAAGAGGCAGTAAAAGTAAAATTTGAAGTTTTTTGTTGATGTTTTTCATTTTAATCTATTTCTATTAAAACAGGTAAATGATCCGATGGATATTTTAAATCTTTAGAATCACTTAAAACTGCGTGTTTTTGAATTTTTAATCCACTGTTTTTTGAAACAAAAATATAATCGAGTAATAATGTTACCGGTTCGTTGTGTTTAAAATCGTTAAACGTTCCTGATGGTCCAAATGGTTTTTCTTTTGAAACATCTTTTGTATCATCCATTACTTTTTTAATTTCTGCTATTTGTTTTGTATCCGGTTCTGAGTTGAAATCTCCCATTAAAAACGCCGGATATTTCTTTGTATTCAATTCGCTTATTTTTTTCAAAGCAAGCTGTACTCCTTTTATTCTTGCTTCTTCGCCCATGTGGTCCAGATGAAGATTAAAAACCCAAAACGTTTTTTTAGTTTTTAAATCTTTAAAAAGTCCATAGGTGCAGACTCTGTTACAAGCTGCATCCCAGCCTCTGGAAACTACATTTGGAGTTTCTGATAACCAAAATGTATTGGATTGCTCTACTTTAAAGCGGTCTTTTTTATAATAAATCGTACATGCTTCACCGGTTCCTCCTTCTTCTCTTCCTACTCCAAATTTGTTATAATTTGGCAAAGCCGATGCGATATCTGTTACCTGATTTGGCGTTGCTTCCTGAACTCCAAAAACATCCGGACTGTAAAATTGTATTTGAGAAGTAAAATAATCTTTTCGATTTGGCCATGCATTTTCTCCGTCAGAAGCAACATCCAAACGGATGTTGTAGGTCATGATTTTTAAATTTTGACCATAAAATGATCCGCTTACAAAAAGTAGGAATACTACTAAAATAATTTTGTTTATCTTTTTCATCTTTAAAAAAATTTAGTCGGTAAAGCTAATGTTTCTCTAGCCTTAAAGAAAAAATCTTATTTAAAAGTTATGTTAATTATGTACGTTAGAATAGTTAATATTAAATATATCATCGTTGCTGGCTTAAAATATTTTTAGTTTAAAATTCTTACACAATTAATTTCCCGTTTTCTGTTTCCAGATGAACGTTCAGCATTTTAAAATTATTTCCAGGTATAAGTGCCCACAGATCCTCCTTGCAAAGAAGTAGTCACCCATTTATCATTGAATTTAATATTAAATATTTCAGCCGCTTGTCCGTCATTTTCAACAATTAAAACTTTAGAGCCTGATGGCGTAATAAAAGCTACATTTTGTAAATTCCCGCTTATATTACTTGCAATTCGCACTGATCCGGCCGGAACAAACTTCGAGGCGTGCGCTATAATATAATAGGCTACATTGCGCTGAAAAGCTTCACTTGAAGTTACCGTTATTGCTCCTTTACAAGTGCTGCATCCTCCTGTTGTGTGAGGTTCGAAAGATCCGTTATTGGCCAAATTCCACTCTAGTGCATTCCTGCTCCAGTTGCGCATTGAACCTATAATTACATTTTTAAGATGCCATTTTAAATCTCCGCCAAATTCACCTGTAGAAGAAGTCCATTGTTCTGTGAAATAAATATTTTTATCCGGATAAGCGTTATAAACATTTGAAAGTGCGCTGATATCTCCGGCATATAAATGAAAAGCCGAACCATCAACAAAAGGGTTTGCTGCCGGATCTGCTAAAATTGCTTTTGGGTACTCTGGCTTATCACAATTATGATCGTATGCAATAATTTTTGTAGTAATATTGGCTGCTTTAAATGCCGGGCCTAAGTTGTTTTTAATGAAATTGGTTTGCTCTAATGCTGACATTTCCATACTTGGATTATTTCCGCCGTGAAGAGGCTCATTTTGAGGCGTTACGGCATCAATAACAATTCCTTCAGCTTTCATTTGCTGAATGTATTTTACAAAATATTTGGCGTAAACATCGTAGTATTGGGTTTGTAATCTACCTCCAACAAAACTGTCTTTATCTTTCATCCAAAGCGGAGCTGACCAAGGCGTAGCTAAAATTAAAATCTTAGGATTGATGGCCAGAATTTCTTTTAAAAGTGCAATTACTCCTGTTTTATCTTTTTCTAAACTAAACTTTGCTAAATCAAGATCGGTACTTCCTGCAGGAAGATCATCATAAGTAAACGGAGATGCATTCAAATCAGAAGCTCCAATACTGATTCTGATGTAGCTTATGCCAATTGAGGTTTCTCCGGAACCAAACAATTCCTGTAAAAGTGCAGTTCTTTTGGCTGCTGTTAATTTATAAATTACATCAGCGCTTCCGCCAGTTAAAGTATATCCAAAACCATCTACGGTTTGATATTTCTGAGCAGCATTTACTTCAATATTTGCGTATGAATTAGTAGTAGTGACAAATCCTAAAGTCCCGGTTTGTTTGGTTAATAATGCGCTTAAATCTCCTTTTGTCAGCCAAAAATCGACATCGTTTGTTACCACAACCGGAGGGTTTACCACTGGAGGATTTACCACCGGATCGACAGCATCATTTGATGAAGAGCATTTTACCTGAGCAAATACTGCCATCGCGAAGAACAATATTTTTATGCTGTTTTTAAAATTTAATTTCATTTTTTTATAGTTTTTAGGTCAGCCATTAGTATACAATAGTTTGCATAGCATGTGCCGGGATAGTTATAGTATTTTGCAAATCGTGGTTGATTAGGGTATAAACAATCTCCTTATCTGATTGGTTCATGACAACTGTAATTACTTTGCCATCAGCGTTTTTAAAAGAAGTGCTTATTAAATTTTTATCACTTGTTGTTTGAATGATTCTTTTTGCTCCAGGGCGGATAAATTTTGAGAGATGTCCAATATAATAATACATTGGTGTGTAGATTAACTCATCTTTTGTGGTATCGGCATGAATGGGTGCAAAACAAAAATTTCCAACATGATTAGGTCCGCCGTTCTGGTCTAAAAGAATGTTCCAGTCTGTCCAGGCAACGGTTCCGTTATTGAAATCGTTGATCATATTAAGGCCATATCGTTCTGCATTTCCCCAAAACTGAAATTTAGTAGCATCGAATTTTTCTATACAACCTTCTGTAAAAATTAAATTTTTATCCGGAAATGCTTTGTGAACTTCGCCTACCGATTCAAATTTTGGAGTACCGCCGTTCCAGGTTTCATACCAGTGAAATCCAATTCCCCAAGCATATTTTGAAACTTCAGGATCAGAGAAAACAAGATTAGCTCTTGTAGTTAACATATCTCCACGATTATGATCCCAAATGATTACTTTTTTAGCACCAAGTCCTTCTTTTTCTAAAGTTGGTCCCAGAAAATTTTTCAGGAAATCTCTTTCTGCTTCCGGAGTATAGATGCATGATTCCCAACGTTGTTTTGCCATTGGCTCGTTCTGGATCGTCAATCCCCAAACCGGAATTCCTTCTTTTTCATAAGCTTTTATAAACTTAGCATAATAATTTGCCCATGATTGTGCAAATTCAGGCAATAAAACGCCGCCGTGCAAAATATCATTATTGTCTTTCATGAAAGCTGGGGGACTCCATGGGCTAACAAATAAAGTTAATTTCCCGCCGGCTGTTTCAATTGCTTTTTTAATGAGTGGAATTCTGTATTTTCTATCGTGATCGATATTAAAGGTTTTGAGCTCTTTGTCACCTTCCTGAACATAAGTATAACTGTCGCTGCTAAAATCGCAACTGTGAATATTTGTTCTGGCAAGGGAATATCCTATTCCTTTATTCTTATCGTAGTAAGCGCTAAGAAATTCTTGTTGTTTTTTTGGTGATAGTTTGGCAAAAACCTCCGCACTTGCATCAGTTACAGCGCCACCAATTCCCAGAAAAGTCTGGTCTGTTTTATCAGGATCTAATTGTATAGAAACTGTTGATTTTGTTTGTTGTGAAGTTGGTTTTGAAATTAAATTATTCGATAATGATAATCTCAAATTTGTGTTTTCGGCAGTAGTGTAAACCTCTATTTTTTTATTTTTTTTTGATGTATGAGCATTTTGTCCAACAACCTTTGATGAAGAACAAATTAATTGTAGAACTACTATTGGAGCTATTAAAATTCTATTGATGATTTTCATAGTATTTTCAAAAAAACGATTTAATTTAAATTAAAAATTGAGGGCTAATTTGGATGATTCAAATTAACCCTCTTTCTACTAACAAAACATTAATACACAAGCGTTTGTATTGCGTGTGCAGGAATTTTAACTACTGCTTGTTCAGCTCCTATAATCAATTTATAGTCTAATGCTTTATCTGTTTGGTTCATGACAACTGTAGCCATCGTACCATCAGCATTCAAAAATGATGTACTTAACAAAGCGCTTCTGCTTACTGCAGAACTTACTCTTTTTGCATTTAGGCGAATGAATTTTGAAAAATGCCCAATATAATAATATGACGGAGTGTAAATTAGCTCTCCTGTTCTTGTATCAGCATGAATTGGCGCGAAGCAAAAATTACCCACATGGTTTGGTCCTCCGTTCTGGTCCAAAAGAATGTTCCAGTCTGTCCATCCGGCAGTTCCGTTATTAAAATCATTAATCATAGAGATTCCATATCTTTCTCCGTTACCCCAAAATTGATATTTTGCAGCATCAAATTTTTCTACACAACCTTCTGTAAACATCAAACCTTTATCAGGATATGCTTCGTTCACTTTTGCAACGTTATCAAACATTGATGCTCCTCCTGACCAGTTTTCGTACCAGTGAAATCCCATTCCCCAAACATATTTTGAAGCTTCCGGATCAGAGTAAATGACATTGGCTCTGTAATTCATTAAATCACGATTATGATCCCAGGCAATAATTTTTACATCTCCTAATTTTTCTTTTTTGAGTGTTGGACCTAAGAAGTTTTTAATAAAATCTCTTTCAGCTTCTGCTGTATAAATACAAGATTCCCAAGTTTGAACGGCCATTGGTTCATTTTGAGTAGAAGTACCCCAAATAGGAATTCCTTCTTTCTCATAGGCTTTTATAAATTTGGCATAAAAGTTCGCCCAGGTTTGATAATATTCCGGTAGTAATGTTCCGCCTTTCAGGACATTTCCGTTGCTTTTCATAAAAGCATTTGGAGACCATGGTGCCACATAGGTCATTAATTTACCGCCTGCAGTCTGGATGGCTTGCTTAATCAACGGAATGCGAAATTGTCTATCATGATCAATAGTAAAAGTTTTTAAATCTTTATCTCCTTCTTCGATATAAGAATAGCTTCCACTGCTAAAATCAGAACTTTGTATCGTGGTTCTTAGCAATGAATAGCCTATACCTTTTTGTTTATCATAGTAGGCGTTTAAAAATTCTGTTTGTTTTTCTTTTGAAAGTTTAGCAAATATTTCGGCACTCGCATCTGTAATAGCTCCTCCAATTCCTATAAAAGTCTGAAACTTCTTTGCAGGTTCTACAAAAACAGAGCTCTCTATTTCCAGAGGCTGCTTAGCGGCTGTAAATGTTAGATGATCTGTAGATGTTAATCTTAAATTTGAATTTTCAGCTGTGGTGTAAACCGTTATCTTTTTTCCATTGGTTGTAAACTCTTTTTTTGTTTTGGGTTGTTGGGCAAAAGCCGCTAACGAAAACAAAAAACATAGCGCTTTTAAACTATTTTTCTTCATTCTTTTCTATTTTTTTTAAATTCTAAATTGAAACTCTTTGGTGAACTCTTCTTCACTAAAAAAGTTTCCGCCAGCTTGCTGATTTAAAAAATAGCCCATACTCATAATGATTATGGGCTATTTACAACCAAACTTAAACTTAACTTAAACTTTATTTTCCGCGTAATTCAACGCCTTTGATAGTAAGTCCGCCTGGAGCAATTCCTCCACCGCATCTCACCATCAAGTAAATTTTTCCTGTAGTATCAAATTTAACTACGTTGCTTTTTTCATTAAGTTTTGCATTTTTAGTGCATCCAATAGCAGACAATTTACCTGAAACAGCAGTTTTACCGCAACCATCCCAAGTATTTAAGCCCATTACTTTTCCTCCGTCACTGTAATCGCCGGTAGTTGTTGCAGGATCAGCTTTACCTGCATAAACTTCAAACCACATATCTGTTGAAGCATCTCCTGTAACAAACATGTCAATTGTATATTCTTTGTCTTTTACTACATCAATAGCCTGAAAAATACCTGCGTGACCCCCGCTAACAGTAGCGCCTTTAGCGCTATAAGTCCAGTTTCCACCAGCGCCATAAGCTACTATTTTCCAGTTAGCCTGATCTTCAGCAGTTACAAACGAACCACCTTTAACCAGATTTCCTTTTAATGGATCAGAAGTCGCTACAATAACCTCTTTTGAAGTTGTAGCTTTTCCTCCACCTTTACCTATCGCAGTGTGCGAAATAGTATATGTTCCTGCATCAGGTAAAGAAATTTCTTCTACCATTTTACCAGCATAAAATCCAGCACCTGTATCCCATAATGAAGATGTAACCCCAGTTGTATTTGCTACTAACTTATAAACATTTACTTTTCCTTCTACTGGAACGATTTGAAATGATGCATCTACATTGTTATCTGTTAATCCATTGTTTACAATGGAATCATCTGGTTGACAACTAGTAATACTTAATACTATTGTCATAAAAAACAACAATAAAAATCTTTGCTTTTTCATTAAATATATTTTCATATGATATTGTATTAATATTTTGGATTTTGAACAAGTTTAGTATTCTCTAAATCTTTTTGTGGAATTGGCCAAATTTCATTTTTACCAGCCACAAATCCGTCTCCTGCAAGTACAGTTGCCGCTTTTCCGGTTCTTACTAAATCAAACCAACGGTGTCCTTCACCTGCCAATTCTAATCTTCTTTCGTTAGCAATAGCATCCAAAGAAACTGGTACTGAACCTAAACCAACTCTTGCACGTACAGCATCTAGTAAAGCCTGTGCTCTTGCTCCTGTTCCGCCCAAAGCTTCTGCTTCCATTAAGTAAGTATCTGCTAAACGAATTGCATACATATCTTGGTTATAGTTTAAAGCAGTAGCTCCACCTCCTGTAGAAGTATCTGAGTTTAATGGCATAAATTTCTTTAAGAAATATCCTGTATCCTGATCTTTTGGTCCCCACTTAGCAATTCCTGCTGCAAGCATTGCTGACATGTCTAAAATTGTAGCATCAAAACGGGGATCACCTTTCATAAAATTGTACAAACTTGGCGTAACAGGGTTAAAACTCCATCCAGAAACATAATCTGGTATCAGTGCAGGTTTTGTTCTTGAAAAATCTCTAGGCCCTACCATAATATTTACAGAATTACCTTCGTCTGCTCCTCCACCCCAGAAATCCCAATTTGCATTACTTTTATCAGTATGCATAATTTCAATAATAGCTTCTGAGTTAAATTTGTTGCTGAATACCCATAGGTCAGAAAATTTGTCCAGCAATTTATAACCGTACATGCTAGTACCTCCCGGAGTTCCATTTACATCAGCGAATTCTGCTGCGGCCAATGAATTTTTTCCGTCGTATAAATATACTTTTCCTAATAAAGCCTGTACAGAACCTTTAGAAAAACGCCCAGCTTCTGTTGCGGTATCAATTGTATTTGGCAAAACTGCTTTAGCTTCCATCAAATCTTTCTCTATTTGCGCATAAATTTCTTCTGGACTAACCTGAGTAATGTTGTATCCTTCTGCTGGTGAAATTGGAGTTAGAATTAATGGTAAATTCCTGAATGTTCTTACCAGTTCAAAATAGTAATAGCCGCGTAATGCTTTTGCTTCTGCTGCAAAACGTACTTTCTTAGCATCAGGCATATTTACACCCGGTAATTTCTCCAACAAGATATTTGCTCTGGCAATTCCCTGGAAAAAATCCCCCCAAAAACTCCTTGGCATAATTATTTTATCAAGCTTATAATTATCAAAACCGTGAATACCAGCCCCGTCTCCAGGTCCTCCTCCTCCAGCATAAAAATCATCAGAACCTGCATTAAGCATACAGACCATGTTTTCAAAACCTTTGGATTGTTTTCCCATAATATCATAAGCAGCAACTAATCCAGAATATGCTTCGTTCTCATCTTTGTAATAATTATCTACCAACGGAAGTCCTTTTGGATCAACTGTTAAAAAATCTTCACCGCAAGAAGAGCTAAGAAGCAACAATCCTACTGCGGCAAATGAATATTTTATATTTTTAATTTTCATAATCTCTAATTTTAAAATTGTAAATTAACCCCTAACATTAAAGTTCTAGCTTGTGGATAATATCCTTTATCAATACCAAAAACTCCTCCACCAATTTCTGGATCGTAACCGCTGTATTTTGTGAATGTTAATAAATTCTCTCCGGTTAAATAAAGTCTCACTTTTGAAAGTCCTCCTTTTGAAACAACATCACTTGGCAGATTATATCCAAATTGAACTGTTTTGATTCTCAAATAATCTCCATCTTCTAAATAAAAATCTGAAGCGTTTGAAAAGTTTTTATTATCATCAACACTAGATATAATTGGATATGAATTTGTAGATCCTTCTCCAGTCCAACGACCTAAAGCAGAAGTTTGGAAGTTAGCAGTATTGATGTCTAGACGACGTAATCCCTGAAAAATTTGATTTCCTACTGCACCTTGTGTAAATATTAATAGATCAAAATTTTTGTAATCTAAATTAACAGTAAATCCAAATGTATATTTTGGAAGCGGATTTCCAATAAAGGTCTTATCATCATCTGTAATTGTCCCATCGCCGTTTGCGTCCTGCCATCTAAAATCTCCCGGTTTTGCATTTGGCTGAATTAAACCTCCTGCAGCATTTCTATAAGCTGCAATTTCTGCTTGATTTTGAAAAATACCTTGTGTTTTATATCCGTAAAAAGAATTATAAGGCTGACCAACTTGTGTTCTGGTTACCGCACCCATATTTTGGAAAGATGCATCTCCCGAAATAAATTGAATCCCTTTTCCTAAATTAGTTACTTCATTTTCTAAATAAGAAATATTCCCGCTTAAGCCTAGATTAAACTGACCTAATTTTTTACGGTAAGAAAGTTCTACATCAATACCTTTGTTCTGCATGTCAGCAATATTTGCAGAAGGTCTACCTGCACTACCAATATGACCAGGCAAATCAATATCCTGTAAAATACCTGTAGATTTTTTGACATAAAAATCTGAAGTTAAAGTAAAGTCATTAAAGAATGTAATATCAAAAGCTATATTTGCCTGGCTCGTTTCTTCCCATTTTAAATCTGGATTTGCTGGTGCATTTGGACTACTACCAACAACAACTGATCCTTGGTTTCCTATAGTGTAATTTCTTCCTGAACCAATAGTTGGTAAGAATTTGAAATCACCAATTGCATCGCTACCTGTAATACCATAACCTCCTCTAAACTTCAATTGTGTTACTACATTATTTTGTGGCCAGAAATTTTCTTTAGTTGGAACCCATCCTAAAGAGAATGATGGAAAAGTTCCGTATTTATAATTTTGACCAAAACGAGATGAACCATCACGACGAACAATACCTGTAAATAAATATTTTTCTTTATAATCATAATTTACTCTCGCGAATAGTGATGTTACTTTATGCTCATAACCATTATATGCCGAAGCAGTAATTTTCTCCTTTGGATGACCATTAGGAAATGTTGCATCGTCAAAATTAGTAAAAGGTATGTCATTATAAGTTACTGTAGAACCAGACGTGATATTGTCTACATATGCACCTTGTCCAAGTAAAATTGAAAAATTATGATCTCCTATTTGTTTTGCATAAGAAACTGTATTTTCAATATTCCATCCAAAACCTTTGTTGGTATTTCTAGTTAAATTATTAACCGCATTTATAGTTGCAGAGTTTAAATAGGATACTGGCGTAAAACTTTCTGCACCCCAATACGCTAATTTACCTCCTAGTGTACTTCTAAATTTCAACCCCTTAATTGCTTCAACTTCTATATAAGCATTTCCAACAAAATTGTCAGACCAGCCATAATTTCCTAATCTCGTTTGAATATATGCCAAAGGATTACTCATTTCCTGACTTACAGCACTAGAAATTCCATACGGATTTCCGTTTGCATCTCTCAAAATACCAGCCTGAGTACTATATGGAGCTGAATTTGCAACAGCTGGATCGGTAACTACCGCCGGTGTAAGTGGATCTAAATTGATTGCCGAACTTAGCGGCCCACCATATTCATTATTTGTATTCCCTATCCCAACATTTTTTTCGTGAGAATATCCTAAAGTTTGACCAAAAGTTAATCCTTTTACAATTTTATGTGTCGAGTTTAAACGAATGTTTTTTCTATTGTAATTTGATATTGGAGTAGCAACAATACCTTCTTGATCTAACAATCCGAAAGAAACATAATAAGTAGATACATCATTTCCTCCTGACAAACTTAGTTCATGTCCCGTTTTTTGAGCACTGTCATTAAAAATAACTTTTTGCCAGTCAGTTCCAATTCCATATGATGATGGATTCTGATAGGGAAGTTGAAATGGTTTTTGAGGATCTACTGTGTATCCATTTGCATATCTTTCATTCATTATTGTAGCATATTCAGTAGCGTTCAATAAATCTAATTTTCTGGCTGCTTTAGAAAAACCGGTGTAGCCATTATAGTTTACACTCATTTTACCAGATTTTCCTTTTTTAGTAGTAATAAGGATAACCCCTGCTGCTGCTCTGGCACCATAAATTGCCTGTGATGCAGCATCTTTTAAAACCTCCATCGACGCAATATCAGATTGATTTAAGTAACCAATTCCGCCTGAATCAACGATAACTCCATCAACAACCCACAAAGGTTCGTTGTTTCCAAACGAAGTAATACCCCTAACACGGATTGTCGAAGCTGATCCTGGCTGTCCAGCATTTGCTGCAATGGTAACTCCTGAAACCCTACCTTGTAAAGCTTGCTCAACTCTTGTAAGAGGTAAATCTTCTAAATCAGCAGCTTTTACACTAGAGATAGCTCCCGTTACAACTGATTTCTTTTGAGTACCATATCCTACAACTACAACTTCGTTAAGTGATTGTGATTCTGGTTTTAATTGAATTGAAACCTTTGTTCTTCCATTTACAGCTTCTGTTACTGTAGTATAACCTATAAAAGTAATCGTCAAAACACCGTTTGAAGGTGCTTGTATCTGGAATTTTCCATCAAAATCAGATGCAGTCGACTTTGTAGTACCTTTTAATACAATAGTTGCGCCTGGAACTGGCATTCCACTTTCATCATTTATTATTCCACTTACTGTGACATCCTGGGCCACAGCTATAACCGAGAATAACAAAGACGAAACACAAAAAATAAGTAATTTTGTTAATTTCATTTTTCTAAAAATTTTGGTTAATTAATTAGTAATTTGATGCAATAATAATGTTAATTTTTCACTACTCGCAACTAATTTTCACTACAAAAACACATCAAATCAAATTTTATTACATTACAAAAACACATCAAATTTTATATAAATTATTAATTATCAATAAATTAAAAATAAAATTTAAGATGTTATGAAAATGTTAATTGTAAAAATAAACACTACACTAGTATGATAATGCTTATTTTTATAAAAAAAAGAGCTTCCTACATCGTGATAGTAGAGAACAAACAAACATAAACCGCTACAAAAGAAACACTTAACCAATAAAAAATTTAAAAAAACCAAAAACACATGCAATTGATAAAATCATATTTTATTATTACTTTTTTTACATTATTCTCAATTACAATTTTCGGGCAAGTTAAAAGTATTGGGCTTCCGGACGTAAGAAATTACAAGCGAAATGAATATAAAGGAGGAACGCAAAACTGGAATATTGGTCAGGATAAAAACGGAAATTTATATTTTGCCAATAATAATGGTCTTTTACAATTCGACGGATCTTCATGGCGAAAATATCCACTACCGAATCTAACTTCTGTTCGATGTTTAAAAATTGATAATTCAGGAAAAATCTTTGTTGGAGGATATAATGAATTTGGGTTTTTTAAACCTGATAATAAAGGAAAACTAGAATACACTTCGCTGTCTAAAATGGTGGATAAGAACAAAATCAAAATCATTGATTTTATCTGGAAAATTCACTCTCTAAACAATGAAACTATTTTTCAATCTTTCGCACGGGCCTATATTCTAAAAAACGGAAAACTATCCATCATAAAAGCTCCTAAAAGATTTCAATTTTCATTTGTAGTAAATAATAAACTTTATTTTCAGGATGTCGAAAAAGGAATTTTAGAATATCGAAATGACAAGTTATACCCACTTCCTAATACGACCGTCCTCAATAATACCGAGATATGGGGAATGTATTCTTTATCAAAAGACAAAACACTCATAATAACACTTGAGAAAGGATTATTTATTTATGAAAACAATACCATCAGACCGTGGGAAACTGAAGCGAATAATTTCGTTAGAAAAAACAACTCCCTGGGAGGTGCTATAATCAACAAAAACTTCATTGTTTTAAACTCTGTATTGGACGGCGTTATCATTTGTGATTTTAATGGCAAAATAATTCAACATGTAAACAGAAAAAAAGGATTACAAAACAATACTGTCCTAACCTCATTTATTGATAACAAGCACAATTTATGGCTTGGATTAGACAACGGTATAGCGTTTTTAAACGAAAGCTCTCCATTTACTTACTTTGGATTCAGTTATGACATTAGTACTGTATATGCTTCTGTAATTCATCAGGGAAACCTATATGTTGCGACAAACCAAGGCGTTTTTTACCATGCCTGGAACAATAGTTTTAAGGAAGATGTTTTTAAACTTGTTGAAGGAACGACCGCCCAATCATGGAATGTTCAGGTCATAGAAAATGAGCTTGTTTGCTCTAATAACAGAGGAGCACTGGCAATACAAGGAGGAAAAGTAACGCGTATTATAGACTCTAAGGGATATTTTGGTTTTAAAAGCATGCCGAATCATCCCGGATTTTTTATTGGTTCTAACTATGACGGATTTGCTATTTTTCAAAAAACAGGAAATGGACTGGTATTCAAAAATCAAATTGC
Organism: Flavobacterium sp. C3NV; assembly: GCF_046825355.2. Classification (NCBI taxonomy): domain Bacteria; kingdom Pseudomonadati; phylum Bacteroidota; class Flavobacteriia; order Flavobacteriales; family Flavobacteriaceae; genus Flavobacterium; species Flavobacterium sp. C3NV. The sequence continues at coordinate 80,090 of NZ_JBKQBJ020000008.1, forward strand.
CGGTTTCGACAAATCATCTAATAGTTTTGAGCTTGATGAATCGTATTTATGGCTTAAAAAAGATGAATCCATTTACAAAATGCAGCTTAGCAATGATTTGACCAGATTTATCTCTATTAAAAAAATAAATCATTTATCTCCACAATATAAAAACATTGGCAGCCTTCAAAAAATTGATGGAAAAATCTACTTTCAAACTAACAATCACTTTTATAAATTCTCAAAAGAACAGGATTTGTTTTATGAAGACAAAAAACTGTCGGCATTATTCAAAAATATTCCTTTTATAAATGCTTTAAGCGAAGATTCACAATCGAATTTGTGGTACGCATTCAATGAATCTTTAGGAGTATTAATGAAACAAAATGATCAGTACAAAAATGTTGTTGCACCTTTCTCGAACTTAACCGGTAATCTCGTAAATAGTTATTTATCTGTAAACACAATCGATTCAAAAAATATTTTTATAGGACTAACAGATGGTTTAGCTCATTATGATTCTGAATTGCTCAACAATTTTGTAACCAAACCTAAAGCATTTATCAGAAGTTTTTCATTTCCCGGCGACACGATCGTTTTAGGAAACAATCAGCATAAAACAGAAAATATCCGTATCCCATACTCTTCAAATCATGTGCGCTTTACATTTTCATCTCCTATATATGAAAATCTTGAAAATGTCGAATTCTCCTATCAATTAGAACCATTTGATGACAAATGGAGTAATTGGTCTACAATTTCTATTAAAGAATATACCAATTTAAGAGAAGGCGAATATACCATGAAGGTAAAAGTCAGAAACAGTTACGGGATTCAATCTGAACCCTCGACACTTTCTTTTATGGTATCTCCTCCGTGGTACAGGCACTTTTTGGCTTTCATGTTTTACTTTGTACTAATTATGGTGGCCGTATATTTGATTTCTGCCAGAGTAAAAATGAAAATTCGAAAAAATAAATATTACGAAACTATCGAACAAAGAAGACTATATCTTGAAAAAGAATCCAAAATAAGACAGGAACAATTTGATCTTGAAAAAGAAATTGAGAAACTTAAAAACGATAAGCTTCAGATAAAAATCCTGGCAAAAGATAAAGAACTAGTAAACAACTCTTTGCAAGTCGTAAAGAAAAACAAAATCCTAAACGGAATTATTCATAAACTTAAAGAAATTGACGTTGATGCGCTTGACGATTCGACAAAATTCCAAGTGAGTAAATTAAATAAAAGTATTGTAAAAGAAGTAAACACAGACAAAAGCTGGAAAGACTTAGAAAAACACATCAAAAACGTTCACTTTGAATTTTTGAAAAGATTAAAAGAAAAATACCCAACAATTTCGCCACGAGAACTCGATTTATCTACTTATTTATTAATGAATATGTCAACAAAAGAAATAGCCGAGATCATGAATATTTCAACGGGAGGAGTTGAGTTAGCCCGATACAGGTTAAGAAAAAAACTTGGATTAAATAAAAAGGAAAACCTAATTGGTTTCTTAATGAGTATCTAAAAACAAAAAAGCCATCAGTCGCGACTGATGGCTTTTTTGTTATTTAATATATTCCAGTGTGCGTTCTAATGCCATTCCTCTGGATCCTTTTACGAGAATCGTATTTTCGCTAAAATGTCTTGTTTTAAGATACGCTACAAAAGCATCGAAAGTCTCAAAAAACTGAATATTATCTTTATCAACCTTATGTTCATAAAATGACTTACCAATCAAATAACACTCAGATTCATTTTGATTTAATAAAGAATCTACAATTAACTTATGTTCTTGCGAACTCTCGTCTCCCAACTCAAACATATCGCCCAAAATCATCACTTTATTCTCATTTTCCAGTTGTAGAAAATTAGTTATCGCGACAGCCATACTACTAGGATTAGCATTGTAAGCATCCAGAATAATCTGATTAGAATCTATCCTTAATAATTGTGATCTGTTATTTTCAGGTATATAGTTTTCAATCGCCTGTTTCATATCCTTTTCGTCGACATTAAAATAATATCCAATCGCAATAGCCGCATTAATATTATTAGCATTGTAAAGTCCAATTAAATGCGACTCTACACTAAAATTATTGTAATCTACAACAACAAAAGGATTGGCTTTGATATTTTTGATTTTTAAATCGGCTGTATCATTATTTAGCCCGAAAGTAAATGATTTTATTCCGGCAGATCTTTCGATCTGAATAGGATCTTCAAGATTCACAAAAACCAGTTTATCGTTTTTTGCAAGATACTGATACATCTCGCTTTTACCTTCAATTACGCCCTGAACACCACCAAAACCTTCAAGATGCGCTTTCCCAAAATTGGTAATATAACCATAGTCCGGTTGCGCGATTTCGCATAAAAACTCAATTTCTTTTTTGTGATTGGCTCCCATTTCAACAATACCTATTTCTGTTTCTTTATTAAAAGACAACAAAGTCAAAGGAACACCAATATGATTGTTTAGATTACCTATTGTAGCTTTGGTTTTGTATTTCTTAGCAATAACGACATTAATCAATTCTTTAGTTGTCGTTTTACCATTACTCCCAGTTAATGCTATTATAGGCAGTTTTAGATAAGAGCGGTGAAATTTTGCCAGTTCCTGCAAGGTTTCTAAGCTGTTTTCGACAAGAATTGTTCTCTCATCGATAACATAAGATACATTGTCAACAACAACAAACAAAGCTCCTAATTCTAGTGCTTTTGCAGCAAAAGTATTAGCATCAAAATTTTCGCCTTTGATAGCAAAAAACATAGAATCCTTTTCAATTTTTCTTGTATCAATTGAAACCGATTTACATTGCAAAAACAAGTTATGAATGTCCTGAATATTCATTTATAGGATTATTTATATTTATAAAATAAGCAATAAAAAAATTCCAAATTCCAAAAGCTGAGTAATTCAGTTGGAATTTGGAATTTTTTTTATTGAATTTTCTAGAATTTAGTTTCTAGGCGATTTTCTTTTTTCAGCTTTTGCACCTACTCTAGACATAGCACATCTAAATCCGATGTAATCTGTTGCCATATCCTGAGGGAAATATCTTCTTTGAGCCGGATCTAACCAGTATGCTCTGTCTCTCCATGAACCACCTTTGTAAACTCTTACGTTATCATCGATTAATGTAGTACGTTTACTAGAGTTGTCATATTTTCTAACCATTTGACCTAAACTGTCTGTTGTTACATTATGTTTAGGAGAGTTATACATTGACTGATCAGCTTTTGTTCCTCCATCAGGATCACCAAAGTCAAAATATTTAGATGATTGTTTATCACCATCTCTATAGTTGATGTTATCACTTGTCGTGAAGTTTTGTCTTAGGTAAGTTTCATTTTCGTCAACCGGAACCTGAGCAATTTCTCCTGGCAAGTTTGTTGCAACTTTTTTACCGTTACTTAAAGTTTTGTATTGAATATTATCTTTAGTAATGATTTCAATTTTACCGTCTTTACCAATTTTGTTTTTAGCATATTGATTTCCTCTAAAGTAGTTAAAATCATTCGCTTCGTTATCGATAATAGGTCTGTAAACATCGGCAACCCATTCGGCTACGTTTCCAGCCATATCGTATAATCCAAAATCATTAGGCGCATAGCTTTTTACAGCATTAGTAATATCTGCTCCATCATCAGACCAACCTGCAATTCCACCGTAATCACCGTTTCCTTGTTTAAAGTTAGCCAATTGATCGCCTTTGTTTTTACGTTTAGATGAACGTGTATAATCTCCGGACCAAGGATATTTCTTTTGTCCTTTATATATATTGTATTCTCTTTGTCCAACATCAGCTGCTGCAGCATATTCCCATTCTGCCTCTGTAGGTAGTCTGTATTCTGGTAAGATGATACCTGAAGAACGTTGTGCATACACATTTTTTTCTTCCGGAACTACACCGTCTTTTCCTGCTTTAGGCCTTTTTCCGTTTGGATTTTTCTTTAAAACAAGTTCTTCGTTACCACCGTAAGTAGTACTTGGAGACGCAACATAAGCTTCTGTGTTGAATATACTTTCAGCACTAACATCTTGTGTTTTAGCTCCTTTTTTAAGGTAACCATTTTTCTCTAAAACTGCCTCGTTTACACGGTCAGTTCTCCATTTAGCAAATTCAACAGCCTGAATCCAGTTAACACCAACTACAGGATAGTTTGCATAAGATGGATGTCTCAAGTAGTTATTAGTCATCGTTTCGTTGTATCCTAAACGATTTCTCCACACTAAAGTATCAGGAGATGCTCCTTCGTAAATATTTTTGTAATTTTCTTCTGTTGGAGGGAAAACTTTCTTTAACCACTCCAGGTATTCTAAGTACATACCATTCGTAACTTCGGTTTCATCCATATAGAATGACTGAACGTGCTGTTGGGTAGGTGTGTTATTCCAATCGTGCATAACATCATCTTGTACTTTACCCATAGTAAATGTACCTCCCTCAACAAAAACTAAACCAGGACCAGCCTGTTGTTTTTTCCCTGCATTTCTGGCAGCAGTTCCATTCTGACTATCTACATCCCAACCAGTTGCTCTGGAAGCGTGACTGGAACTCGATTTTTTGCTACAACTAGCCGTGCCCAACATCAATACCATTGACATCATTAATTGCAAGACTACAATTTTGTTTACTTTCATACTCATTCTTAGGTGATAAATTTAGGTGCTGCAATATAATAATTAACATTTAATTAGCAACATCTGTTCTAATAATTTTATTTAGCTGTTTTTTACCAGAAAATAACCTATAGTTACGAACGCAAAAATATACTTTTTATTATTTACTATAACATGAAATACTATATTTTTACTTACTAAAATATTTTTAATTTAAAACAGTTTTATCCGGTAATGAAACAAGCCCTAATCTTATACCTTTTTTTGATTCCGTTCCTTTCATTTTCTCAGGTAAATGGGAGCTTTACGCTAGATTGGCAAAACAAAAAAGAGATGAGTTTTGGCGAATCAAAAATAAAAATTCCCTACTTTTCAGGAGGCAGTTTCAGGTACGATACTACTAAAAAAAGCATAAGCTTATTACTTAACCTGGGTGAAACCAGTTCTTCAAACAATAATTCTGTACAAATTAGCAACGTTATTTATGAATCTGTTTCAATTGCTGAGCTGGGCGACTTATCACTCGAAAACATCCCGGAAAAACCAAATGAAACGTTAAAAATAACTATTTCAAGAGATCAAAGACAAACTTTCCTGTCATTATCACCTATAGTAAGAGAAGGCAATAGCTACAAGCGAATGAAATCCTTTTCTTACTCAACAAGCAACTCAACATCGGGAAACAGCAATTCATCTTCTTTTAAAAAATCAAATTCTGTTTATAATTCAGTTTTAGCCTCGGGAGACTGGTACCGATTTTATATCGAAAAATCTGGCGTTTATAAAATTTCGAAATCTTTTTTACAAAGCCTTGGATTTGATCCGTCAAAAGTAGATCCAAGAAGAATTAAGATCTACGGAAACGGAGGAAAAATGCTTCCATTAGCCAATAGCACTTACTACCCTGAAGATTTAACAGAAAATGCGATACAGATTATAGGAGAAAGTGATGGCATCTTTAACAACGAAGATTACATTCTTTTTTATGGTGAAGGACTCGAAAACTGGAACACTGAGAGCCAAACCAATCTTAATTTGTATGCTACAAAATCCTACTATTATATTACAGTGGCCGGCAGCGAAGGAAAACGCATCCCCAACTCCAACCAGCCAACAGGAAACAGCACTTTAGAACTAAACACTTTTGACGACTATCAATTTCATGAAATCGACAAAACCAACATTGCTCATCTCGGTCGCCAATGGTTTGGAGAATCATTTGACATTAATCAGGAACAGGAATTTGAATTCAGTTTTCCAAATATAGAAACTTCAGTACCTGTAAAAATAGAATTGAATACTGCTTCGGCAGCTTTTACCCCCACATCATTTGCCGTTGCTGCCAATGGTCAAAATATTGGCACTGTCAATTTTCAGGCATTAGTTTCTAATTCTGAACTAAAATTTTACACTCAAAAGTTAGCTTCTAACACTTCGTTTACCGGTGCCGAAAACATAAAAATAAAACTTACCTATAATAACAATGGTGTTCCGGGATCAAAAGGCTACTTGGATTACATCAATTTAATTGCCAAAAGAAAATTAACAGGCACAGGCAAACAATTTAAATTTCAATACGACTTAGCGGGCTCAACCGGAGGAATAGTGAATTATACTATAAGTAATGCTTCCGGAATTTCTCAAATTTGGGATATTACAGACCTATATAATGTATCAAAAACAGAAACCAGCAATCAGGCAACTTTTAGCTTCAAGGCATCCTTAGGAGAAATTAGAAAATACATTGCAATTGATGCTGCTGATTATTTTACTCCTTTAAAAGAAAACCAATCAAAAATTGCCAATCAAAACCTAAAAGGAACATTATTTAAGAATACTCAAAACAGCTTTCAGGATATCGACTACGTAATTGTCACTCCCAGATTTTTAGTTTCCCAAGCCGAAAAACTAGCTAATTTTCACAGAACATATTCTAATTTGAATGTGAAAGTAATCGCCTTAGAGAATATCTACCAGGAATTTTCTTCAGGAAAACAAGATATCGCAGCCATTAGAAATTGCATCAGATACATATACGACAATGCATCTTCTTCAGATAAAAAAATAAAATACCTGAATTTATTCGGAGATGCTTCTTTCGATTATAAAGACAGAATTACGAATAACAATAATATTGTACCTATATATCAATCTGTAATTAGCAATTCGACCGGAGAAGCGTCATTTGCATCCGATGACTTTTATGGTTTAATGGACAATAATGAAGGAGTTGTGGTTTCGCCTTTTGGCGGAATTGATATCGCCGTTGGCAGAATGCTGGTATCTGACAATGCTCAGGCAGGCGAAATGGTCAATAAAGTTTTAGAATACCATGACGTCAAATCATACGGAAATTGGCGAAATAATATTGTTATGGTGAGCGATGATTCTGACCAGACTTCAGATGCAACATTACAGTTTCACCAAAACAATCTGGCAGACAATATTTCTACGCAGAAACCTTTTTTGAATGTCGACAAAATCATTTTGGATGCATACACTCAGGAAGCTTCTGCCGGCGGATCAAGATATCCTAAAGCCAGAACCGATTTATTTAATGCTTTCGAAAAAGGCGCTTTAATTTTTAATTATTTAGGCCATGGTGGCGAAGATGGACTGGCAAGCGAACGTATTTGGGAAAAATCAGACGGACAAAATCTAAACAATCAATATAAATATCCTTTATTTATAACCATTACTTGTGAGTTTTCAAGATTTGATGACCCAACAAGACCAACAGCAGGCGAATATACTTTCTGGAACCCTAAAGGAGGAGCAATTTCTATGCTGACAACCATTCGCGCCATAGGACAATTTAATGCCGAAGATTTTAATGACAGCCTTAGCAAAAACCTGCTTTCTTACGGATCTAATCAATATACAAGCATTGCCGAGGCGCTCCGAATTTCTAAAAACGAGAACCCAAGTTCAGCCAGTAATGTTATTTTTTATATTGGTGACCCTGCTTTAATGTTAGCCGTTCCTAAACCGCGAATTAATTTAACAAAAGTAAATGATGTTGTGATTTCGCAATCAATTCCGGACTTTAAATCTTTGGCAAAAATTAAAATTTCAGGTGAGATTACCGATGAAAACAACAACCTTCTAAGCAGCTATAATGGTGAATTAGCCACTGCAATTTTCGATAAATTAATTACAACAACAACCCTAAATAATGATGGTTATAGCCCTGCAATGTCATTTAAAATACTGGGAGAAACAATCTTTAGAGGAAATGCATCCGTAACCAATGGTCAATTCGAATTTAGCTTTGTGGTACCAAGAGACATAAGGGTTCCAGTTGATTATGGCCGAATTAGTTTTTATTCGAAAAAAAATCAGGCTTTAGAAAACCAAACCGGCTACAATACCACCATTAAAATAGGAGGAATAAATGAAAATGCACCTCAGGACAATATAAGTCCAAAAGTTAAGTTATATATGAACGATGAAACTTTTGTATCTGGCGGAACTACAAACGAATCGCCATTTTTACTGGCGTTTCTGGAGGATGAAAACGGAATAAATACAGCAAGCGGAATCGGGCATGACATTGTAGCAATTCTGGACGGAGACGTTAGTAATCCCTATATTCTGAATGATTATTATCAAACAAAATTAGACGATTATACTAACGGAAATTTACGTTTCCCTTTAAGAAATTTAGCTCCTGGAATGCACACTATAAGCTTTACAGCATGGGATGTTTACAACAATCCGGTGACAAGCGAAATACAATTTATAGTTGTTGGAGATGAATCATTAACACTAACTCACGTTCTTAATTATCCTAATCCTTTTTCTACCTATACTCAGTTTTGGTTTTCCCACAACAGACCGTACGAACCCTTAGACGTTCAGGTTCAGGTAATGACTATAACAGGAAAAGTAGTCTGGACAAAAAACCAGGTCATCAACACAGAAGGTTTTTTATCGAGAGAAATTACCTGGGACGGAAGAGATGATTTTGGAGATCGGATAGGAAAAGGTGTTTATATTTATAAACTTACGGTCAGATCTAATTTGACAAATAAAAAGGCAGAAAAATATGAAAAGCTTGTCATCTTATAATTATATATATATTTGTATCATAAATACATTAAGTCCCTAAATGAAAAAAATATCACTACTTTTAATTTGTTCTTTTATTCTTTTTAAAGCACAGGCTCAGGACAACCGACCTATTACAACGGGAGTTCCATTTTTATTAGTTGCAGCAGATGCCAGAGCAGCCGGTTTAGCTGATCAGGGTGTAGCCACATCAGCAGATGCGTTCTCCCAGCAATGGAACCCTGCAAAATATGCTTTCTCAGTAGATAAGCAAGGTTTCTCTATTAGTTACACTCCTTATTTAACAGACTTAGCCAATGACATTTCATTAGGTCAGGTTACGTACTACAACAAAATCAACGAACGAAGTGCCTTTGCAGGAAGTCTTCGCTATTTTGGTTTTGGAGATATTGAGTTAAGAACGACAGGAGATCCAAGTGAAGCTGCCAGAATAGTATCACCAAACGAATTCGCCTTAGACGGATCGTATTCACTGAAATTAAGTGAAACATTCTCGATGGCAGTTGCCGCAAGATTCATCAATTCAAATCTAAAAATTGCCTCAGAAGATGTAGACGCTTCTGCAGCCAGTACTTTTGCAGTTGATATTGCAGGATTTTACCAATCTGAAGAAATTGCTTATTCTGACTTTAACGGACGATGGAGAGCAGGTTTCAACATGCAAAACCTGGGTCAGAAAATAAGCTACGACAATGATGACTTAAGCTCAAACTTTTTACCGGCAAATTTAAGAGTTGGTGGTGGTTTTGATTTTATTCTGGACGAATATAACAAAGTTGGACTAAGTGTCGAATTTACCAAACTTTTAGTACCTACTCCTCCGGGACCAGGAACTCCGGTAGATCTAAACGGAGATGGAGATTACAATGATCCGGGAGAAATTTCTCAGGAACAGGCAAATGCTACCAATTACAAAAACTATAATGACATAGGTTGGGTTTCGGGAATTTTTAAATCATTTGGAGATGCTCCGGGTGGTTTTAGCGAAGAACTAAAAGAGATCACTTATAGTGTTGCAGGAGAATATACATATCAGGATGCTTTTTCGATGAGAGCAGGATATTATCACCAAAGCCCGCAAAAAGGAGGCGTTCAGTTTTTCTCTTTAGGAGCAGGTTTCAAATATAATGTAGTAAAACTTGACGTTTCTTACTTATTTTCGGCATCTAAAATTAAAAATCCTTTAGAAAACACACTTCGCTTTTCTTTAACCTTTAACTTTGGCGACAAATACGAAGTGTACTAAACGAATAAAACAATAAAAATAATAACAATCCAAATTTCTACTTTTTAGAGATTTGGATTTTTTTTCCCATAAAAAGAATGAAAGAAATAAGCATTACATCATCATTTACCATTTACAACTCATTAGAAGAACTTTCAAAAGACACACAGGAGTTAATGAGTCAGGCAATTGAAATTCGAAAAAAAGCCTATGCACCTTATTCACAATTTAGAGTTGGCGCCGCATTATTATTAGATAACGGAAAAATAGTTTTAGGTTCTAATCAGGAAAATGCAGCTTATCCATCTGGATTATGCGCAGAAAGAGTTGCCATTTTTTATGCCGGAAGTATGTATCCTGATGCCAAAATCCTAAAAATAGCCATTACAGCAGCTTCAGACACGAATCAGACTACAGCACCAATTCCGCCGTGTGGTTCTTGCCGCCAATCTATTGCCGAATATGAAATCAAGCAAGATACCCCTATAGAAATCTATTTTATGGGCGAAATTGGCGAAGTTTACAAATCAGCATCCCTTAAAAATTTGCTTCCTTTTATGTTTGATAAAAAGTTCTTGTAAAAAAAAGCCAAAAAGTCACGTTTAAATTTTACTTCTTAATAGGAATGTCTTATTTTTGCATCCCGACCTTTCGGGCGCAAATTTGTGGGAGGAAACTATTTTGCGTTATAGGCAACAATTGATAACACAAACAAACTTTAGCAAAAGAAAGAATTCAGATGAAAGAAGTTACAAAAGAAGTATATTTAAAGTGGTACGAAGACATGCTACTTTGGAGAAAGTTTGAAGACAAACTTGCAGCATTATACATTCAACAAAAAGTTAGAGGTTTTTTACACCTATATAATGGTCAGGAAGCTGTACTAGCAGGTGCCTTGCACGCTATGGACCTGACTAAAGATAAAATGATTACTGCTTACAGAAACCACGTACAGCCAATTGGTATGGGAGTTGATCCTAGACGAGTAATGGCTGAACTTTTAGGAAAAGCAACAGGAACTTCTAAAGGTATGGGAGGTTCTATGCACATTTTCTCTAAAGAGCACCGTTTTTACGGAGGACACGGAATCGTAGGTGGACAAATCCCGGTAGGAGCTGGTTTAGCTTTTGCTGATAAATATTTTGAAACTGGCGGAGTAACTATGACCTATTTTGGTGATGGTGCTGCTAGACAAGGTTCATTGCATGAAGCTTTCAACATGGCTATGCTATGGAAATTGCCAGTTGTATTTATCGTTGAAAACAACGGTTATGCAATGGGAACTTCTGTTGAAAGAACTGCAAACCACACTGATATCTGGAAACTTGGTTTAGGATACGAAATGCCTTGCGGACCAGTTGACGGAATGAATCCTGTAAAAGTTGCTGAAGCAATGACAGAAGCTATCGACAGAGCTCGTCGTGGTGACGGACCAACTTTCCTTGAAATGAAAACATACCGTTACAGAGGACACTCTATGTCTGATGCACAATTGTACCGTTCTAAAGAAGAGGTTGAAGAATACAAAAAAATTGATCCTATTACTCAGGTTTTAGATGTAATTATGGATCAAAAGTATGCTACAGAAGAAGAAATTGAAGTAATTGACCAAAGAGTAAAAGATCTGGTTGAAGAATGTGTGAAATTCGCTGAAGAATCTCCATATCCTGAATTAGAACAATTATACGATGTAGTATACGCACAAGAAGACTATCCATTCACACCTCATAAACTATAATATATTATGGCCATAAAAGTAACAATGCCTCGTTTGAGCGATACTATGACGGAAGGAACGGTAGCGACTTGGTTAAAAAAAGTAGGCGACAAAATTAGCGAAGGTGATATCCTTGCTGAAATTGAAACAGATAAAGCAACAATGGAATTTGAGTCTTTCAATGAAGGAACTCTTTTACATATCGGAATTCAGGCTGGAGAAACTGCTCCTGTTGATTCATTATTAGCGATCATTGGTAACGAAGGAGAAGATATTTCTGCTCTTTTAGCTGGTGGTGATGCTCCTGCTGCAGAAGCACCAAAAGCTGAAGCCGCTCCTGCTGCTGAAGCAAAAACAGAAACTGCTGCTCCTGCTGCAAAAGCTGCAACTGAATTACCAAAAGGTGTTATCGTTGTAACTATGCCACGTTTGAGCGATACAATGACTGAAGGAACTGTAGCAACCTGGTTGAAAAAAGTAGGTGATGCTGTTGCTGAAGGCGATATCCTTGCTGAAATTGAAACTGACAAAGCAACAATGGAGTTTGAGTCTTTCAATGAAGGAACATTATTATACATTGGTATTCAGGAAGGAAATACTGCACCTGTTGATAGCTTACTAGCTATTATAGGACCTGCAGGAACTGATATTTCCGGAATTGCTGACAATTATACTGCCGGAGGCGCTGCAACTGCAAGTGCTCCCGCAACTGAAGAAAAAGCTGCTCCTGCTGCTGAAAAAGCAACTGAAGCTGTAGCTGAAACTTCAAACGGAGGAAGAATTTTAGCTTCGCCATTAGCGAAGAAAATTGCTTCTGACAAAGGAATCCAATTAACTCAGGTTAAAGGTTCAGGAGAAAACGGACGTATCGTAAAAAGCGATATCGAAAACTTTACTCCAGCTGCACAAGCACAACCAGCTGTAACAGCAACTGCTGCTGCTCCAAAAGCTGACGCTGCTCCTGCTGCACCAAAAGTATTTGTTCCTGCCGGAGAAGTTTTCACCGAAGAGATCAAAAACTCTCAAATGCGTAAAATTATCGCAAAACGTCTTGCTGAATCATTATTTACTGCACCTCACTACAACTTAGTGATCGAAGTAAGCATGGATGACGCAATGGCTTCAAGAGCGACAATCAATACGGTTCCTGATACAAAAGTATCTTTTAACGATATGGTAATTAAAGCTTGTGCTTTAGCATTGAAAAAACATCCAAAAATTAACTCTCAGTGGAAAGAAGATGCTATCATCATCAACCACCACGTTAACATTGGTGTTGCTGTAGCTGTTGAAGACGGATTAGTAGTTCCTGTATTGAAATTTACAGATGCTATGAGTTTATCTCAAATTGGAGCTTCAGTAAGAGATCTTGCAGGAAGAGCTAAAAACAAAAAACTTGGACCACAAGAAATGGAAGGAAGTACTTTTACAGTATCTAACCTTGGAATGTTCGGTATTACTGAATTCAATTCAATTATCAACCAGCCAAACTCTGCTATTCTTTCTGTAGGTGCAATTGTTGAGAAACCAGTAGTTAAAAACGGTCAGATTGTAGTAGGAAACACAATGATGTTATCATTAGCGTGTGACCACAGAACAATTGATGGTGCAACTGGCGCTCAGTTCTTACAAACATTAAAACAATACATCGAAAGCCCTGTTACAATGTTGGCATAATTTCGATGTTTATCCTGAGCAAAGTCAAAGGGTCATCCTGAACCAAGCTTAAGGTTATTTATAATAAAATCCCGTTTTGTTTATTCAAAACGGGATTTTTTGTTTAATTTTCCTCCACTAATTCAATTCTTCATAAAATGAAAAAACTAATCCTTGCCACTTTATTCCTGACTGTAATTGCATGTCAGAAAAAGGAACAAACAGAAAAAGCAACTGTTGTTACAGACGAACACAGCTATTCTAAACCAGAACTTGCCGTTGTAAAACATTTAGATCTTGACATAAAAGTCGATTTTGACACTCAGACCATCTCAGGAAAAGCTTCCTGGTTAATAGATAATGTAAGCAAAGGAAACGAAATTATCTTTGACGAAAACACACTTAACATTACAAAAGTAACTCTGGGCGATGACGAAAAAGAAACTAAATTCGAATTAGGAAAAGACGTGGAATTTCACGGAAAACCTCTTCATGTTACGATTGAACCAACTACAACTAAAGTAAATATTTACTACAGCACAACCAAAGAAGCCGTTGCGCTACAATGGCTTAAACCAGAACAAACTGCAGACAAAAAGAAACCTTTCCTTTTTTCTCAGGGAGAAAGTGTATGGTCACGTACCTGGATTCCTTGCCAGGATTCACCGGGAGTTCGTTTTACTTATAATGCAAAAGTTACCGTTCCTAAAGATTTACTAGCCGTAATGAGTGCCGTAAATCCTCAGAAGAAAAATGACACCGGAGTTTATACCTTCAAACAAGATAAAGCGATTCCTTCTTATTTAATGGCGATTGCTGTTGGAGATATCGAATTTCAATCTATCGACAACAGAACCGGAGTTTACGCAGAACCATCAATGCTAAAAAAATCAGCTTGGGAATTTGCTGAACTTGGAAAAATGGTTGTAGCTGCCGAAAAATTGTACGGACCTTACCGTTGGGGACGTTACGATGTCTTGGTTTTACCTCCAAGTTTTCCTTACGGAGGAATGGAAAATCCAAACCTAACCTTTTTAACTCCGGGAGTAATTGCAGGAGATCGTTCTTTGACTAGTTTGTTAGCACACGAATTAGGACACAGCTGGAGCGGAAATCTGGTTACAAACGCTACGTGGGATGATATTTGGTTAAACGAAGGTTTCACTACTTATGTAGAACACCGTATTGGCGAAGCCATTTTTGGAAAGAAAGAATTTGAAATGCAAAATGTTATCACTCGTAAAGAATTAGTTGATAATGTAGCAGAATATGGAGAGACAAGCCCGGATACAAGATTAAAAGTAAGTCTTACAGGAAGAAATCCCGATGACGGAATCAGTATGATTCCTTATGTAAAAGGTTATGCTTTTTTAAGAGTAATCGAAAACGCTGTTGGACGTGAGAAATTTGACGTATTTATTAAAAATTATTTCGACGCACACGCTTTCAAATCTATTACAACAGAAGATTTTATTAAATATTACAATGAAAACCTTATAAAAGGAGACAAAGCACTCGCAGATAAAATAAAAGCAGAAGACTGGATCTACAAACCTGGAATTCCATCCAATATTACTCCGGTAAGCTCTGCTGATTTCGATGCTATAGATAAAATCCAAAAAAGCTGGAGAGAAACCGGACTTAAAGGATTAAGCCAAAAAATTACAACAACCAGCGAAAAACAGTATTTTATAGATCATCTTCCTACGGATATTACACCAAAAGAAATGCAAGCGATCGATGCGGAATTCAACTTTACAAAAGGCGGAAACTTCATCATCAAACGTCAGTGGTTTGTTCAGGCAATAATTCACCAATACAAAGCAGCGAATCCTGCGATTGAGCAGTTTCTAGTTTCAATAAGCAGAACAGGATCTGTAATGATGCTTTATAAAGAAATGGTTAAAATCCCTGAAGGAAAAGTTTGGGCAAAACAAGTTTTTGACAAAGCAAAATCTGGTTATCACGCTACAACTATTCAGGCTGTTGAAGGCGTTTTGAAATAGTTTTCAGTTTTCATTCGCCGTTTTTCAGTCGCAGTTTTCAGTCTCAGTTGACAGTTGCAGTTGACAGTTGACAGTTTGTGATTTTACAATTAACATCCCCGATTATCAAACAGATAATTCGGGGATTTTTTTATCCGTTGGTATTACAATCGAGATACTCTTCTATTCAAAAATAACCTCGGGAAAATTGTCCATCACATAGCGTAAATCCTCCATGTTCTACAATCTGTAATCGTCGCACCTTTGTAATGTCAAAAGACAACAACTAATAATTAACATAAAAAATTAAATAAAATGACACGATTAACAGCATTAAACCCAGAAGAAGTAACAGGAAAAACTAAAGATTTATTCAACGCTGTACAAGCTAAACTAGGAGTTGTTCCTAACATGATGAGAACAATGGGAAATTCCCCAGCAGTTCTTGAAGGATATTTAAATTTAAGCGGGGCATTGAGCCACGGAAAACTAAGCTCAAAAACCGGAGAACTAATTGCTCTAACAGTTTCAGAAAGCAATTCATGTGAATATTGTGTAGCTGCCCACACTTTTATTGGCGGAAAATTATTAAAAACTGACGCACAAGTCCTACATGACGCAAGAACAGGAAATTCTGCTGATGCAAAAACGGAAGCGATACTACAATTTGCTAAAACATTAATTAGTAAAAACGGTTTAGTAAACGATCAGGATGTAAATGCAATTAAAAACGCAGGAATATCAGACGCTGAACTTGCAGAAACCGTTGCACATGTTGCACTGAATGTTTTAACCAACTACTTTAACAATACTGCAAACACAGAAATTGATTTTCCCGCAGTTCCGGACTTAGCATTACAAAACTAATTTTTCAAACAAAAAACAATTTATAAAGATAGTTGTGAATTTATTTCATGACTATCTTTATATTTTAAAAAACATAAAATCATGAGCAATCAAAGTGTTTTTACTTTAATTAATCCGCAAACCGGGAACCTTGCTTTTAAGCTGCTTCCGTTTGATGACAATAGCCATTTTGATCATTTGCAGCGCAATAACTATTTCTCCTTGATTTGGGTTACCAAAGGAAAAGGCAAAGTAAAAGCTGATTTTGCCGAGCATCAGTTTGAAGAAAACTCACTCCTCGCCTTTTCACCGTATCAGCCTTTTATGCTCTGTGTAAGCGAACCTATTGAAGGAATTGCTATTCATTTTCATCCTGATTTTTACTGCATTCATTACCATCAGAAAGAAGTTTCGTGCAATGGTGTTTTATTCAACAATGTCTATCAGCCGCCTTTTACCATAATTACAGAAGAAGCTGCTTCGCCTTTTAAAATGGTTTTGGATCAGATGAAAATTGAAATGCAAAATTCAGAACTGGCACAATATGAACTGCTCATTTCGTATTTAAAGATATTTTTGATCACGGCTTCGAGACTCAAAAACATACAACTCGAAGAGATGAAATCGGTTCCGGATTCTAAAGAACCTTTTATTCTTCAAAATTTGAAAGATGCTATCGAACTGAACTTCAAGATCAAACATTCTGCGGGACATTATGCAGAGATGCTAAATATTTCGGCGAAAGCCTTAGCCAAATTATCGAAAAATTACTTCAACAAAACTCTGACCGATTTAATTGCCGAAAGAATTATAATCGAAGCGAAAAGAGAATTGTACATGACCAACAAAACGGTAAAAGAAATCGCTTATGAATTGGGTTATGACGACGAACATTATTTTAGCCGATTCTTTAAAACCAATGCCGATGTTTCGCCACAATTGTACCGAGAAACAGTAGGTTTTGGAAAAATGGCAGACTAATTTTTATTTTTAGCCTCAATCCATTTTGCCATGTATTTCGTGCTTTTAAGCGTATGATGCTGTAGCAAACTTCCCATAAAATTTTGTAAACGATGACTTTCAGAATCATTCAATAATGAATTAATCGCTGCTATTAATGCCGTAGAATATTTACTCAATTGATAGCATTCGTTGACGATAGCAACTCCATTTTTTTGAGCTTGTTTCCAAAGATTTTCGTCATGATACAATTCAACCGCCTTTTTTGCAAACAATTCGGTATCATCTGTAACAAAGCCATTCCATGATAAATTGGCGTGCATCGCTTCAGAACCTATTGTTGTAGTAACACTTGGTGTTCCGCATTGCATGGCTTCCAATAATTTCCCTTTTAATCCGGCTCCAAAGCGAATTGGCGCCAGAACAACTCTCGCTTTTTTAACGATTTCGTTAGCATCTGCAGCTCTTCCCATAATAAAAAAACCATTTTTAGGCTGATGCAATTGCAACACTTTTTGCGAAGGATAAGCACCGTAAACTTCCAAAACAGCTTCAGGAAATTGCTTTTTGATCAAAGTCCAAATGGTTTCTTTCAAATATTGAACCGTATTCCAATTGGGTTCGTGCAGAAAATTTCCGATGAAAACAAAACTTTTACGTTCTTCAAACAAAGGCAATTTCACTAAATCCAATTCAGACATTTCATAAACCAAAAATGGTAAATAATACAATAAACCTGAATCTATTTTAAAAACATCTTTTAAGATTTTCATTTCAAATTCAGAAATAATAAAAGATAAATCACATCTTAAAATACTGGCAATTTCGCGCTTCGCCACTTCTTCAGACAATAAATCATGAAGTTCAAAAACCCTATTTTCTTTAAACGCTTTTTGCCTTGCCGTTCTTAAACAATGCAAATCTTCGGTATCTAATAAACGAATCGCTTTTGGGCAATTTTCAGCAACCCGCCATCCAAATTGTTCTTCGATCATAAAACGATCAAACAAAACAACATCAGGGTTTAATTCGATAATGAAATCATCAAAACTGGAATTATTAAGTTCAATTGACACTTTTTTTACTCCAGATTCAGATAAATCGACCATAAAATCGCTGTCTAAAGCCGGACTTGCAAATGTAATTTCGAATCCGTTTTGCTTAAAAATAGAAATCAATTGCATCATCCTTCCACCCGCTGCAGACGAATTTGGTTCAGGCCAAACAAAGCCAATTATTAAAAGTTTTTTTATCTGATTCATTTCAAAATATTTCAAGCTACAAAATAATGCTTTTTTGAGCGCAATCATACGATATTTCCTGATTTTTAGTAATAAAAAACACTAATTTTGCAGGAACTAAAATGCCGGGAAATTATGTTAGGATTAAAATTAGCCACAGACCCTCGTTGGGTAAATATTGTAGAATCGAATATCGAAGAAATATTAACGGATCACGCTTGGTGCGAACAAAAAGCAGCTTCAAACGCCATTAGTTTAGTCACTTACAATTCTGAATTAGAAGAATTAGTTACCGAGATGCTTGTAATTGCGAGAGAAGAATTAGAGCATTTGCAAATGGTACACGATATCATCAAAAAAAGAGGGCTGACTTTGGGCCGCGAAAGAAAAGATCATTATGTGAATGAACTTTTTAAATTCATGAAAAAAGACGGAAGCCGTAAAGATGCTCTTTGCGATCGTTTATTGTTTTCGGCTATGATCGAAGCAAGAAGCTGCGAACGTTTTAAAGTGCTTTCTGAAAATATTAAGGACGAAGAATTAGCTAAATTTTACCGTGATTTGATGATTTCTGAAGCAGGTCATTACACTACTTTTTTAGGATTTGCACGAAAATATACTGACAATATAGATATCGATAAACGCTGGAAAGAATGGATTGAATACGAAGGTTCTATCATTACCAATTATGGTAAAAAAGAAACTGTTCACGGATAAAATTCAATTTAAACCTTACCTATAAATACCACAATTTGTTATGTCTGCAAATAAAACGAAATCTATTTTATTAAAAATAGCCAAATATCTCGGGATAACATTTGTTGTTATTATAGGACTATTATTTGTGACCCCTATTATTTTTGCTGACAAAATTAAGGAGCAAATTAAAAAAACTGCTAACGAAAAACTGAGCGCAGAATTGAATTATTCTGATGTCTCAGTTTCGTTTTTTCATCACTTTCCTTCGTTGACTTTAACCTTAAATGATTTAAGTCTTAATGGATCGGCTCCGTATAAAAACGAAAAGTTCATTACTGCAAAAGAGGTTTCTTTTGGAATAAATGTAGCAAGTTTAGTATTTAGCAAAGCAGTAAAAATTGACCAGATTTATTTATCTGATTCGTTTATTAATGTAAAAGTAAATGCAAAAGGAGAAGCAAATTACAATGTTTACAAATCATCAAGTCCATCAGACCCGAAAGACAGTACTGATGCCGATGCATCACTAAAACTCGAAAAAATCGAGATCCTGAACAGTAAAATTATTTACGACGACTTATCGACTAAAGTTCATTTTGATGCTTTTGGTTTTAATTATTTAGGAAAAGGAGATTTAGCCCAAGATATTTTTGATTTGTATTCGAAAGCCAAAATCGAGAAATTAAATATTGTTTATGAAGGTGAACCTTATTTAATGAATAAAAAAATTGATGCCGATTTGATTACAAAAGTAAATGTAAACTCATTGTCTTTTTTCTTTCAACAAAACAACTTAAAAATCAATCAGCTTTTGGTCGATTTTAAAGGAAAATTCGACTTCCTGAAAGATGGTTATAATATGGATTTTGTGATTAAATCTGACAATAGCGACTTATACGATGTATTTACAGCTTTTCCTCCAAAATACATTACCTGGCTTTCTAAAACCGAATTAAAAGGAAAAACAAATTTACTTTTTACCTTAAAAGGAAATTATATTGCATCGCAAAACATTGCTCCAGACCTTAATTTAGATGTAAAAATAGACAACGGATTTGTCAATTATAACAAAAGTGCCTTTCCGGTTTCTAATTTAAATTTAGAAGTAAAAACAAAAGTGCCATCACTGAATCCTGATCTTGCTATTGTTGATGCTAAAAACGTATCGCTGAACATCAACAAGGATTACTTAAAATCTAAATTTTATGTTGAAGGTATCAATACTCCTAATATCGATGCTGACTTTAAAGCCAAAATTGATCTTGAAAAATTAATTACAGCACTGGGAATTCCTGATATTGTTTTAAAAGGAAGTTTGGCGGGTGATGTAAAAGCAAACGGAAAATTCGACCTTAAAAACAAACTTTTCCCGGTTACAAATGGTGTTATCGATTTAGAAAACGGTTATTTAAAAACTCCTTATTACCCAAATCCTATTACCAATATTACCATAAAATCTAAAATCAACAATCAAAAAGGAACTTTTGATGATTTGAAAGTGAGCCTGAAACCTACTCAGTTTACCTTTGAAGGAAAACCTGTTTTTATAGAAGCCGATTTGAGCAATTTCAACGATTTGACTTATGATATTAAAGCCAAAGGAGAACTTGACGTGAATAAAATCTATAAAGTTTTCTCTCAAAAAGGACTTGATTTAGATGGTTTTGTAAAAGCTGATTTAGTTTTGAAAGGCAAACAAAGTGATGCCGAAAAAGGAAACTACAGCAAACTTCATAACAAAGGAACGCTTGAACTTAGAAATATTGGCATAACATCAGAATATTTGCCAAAAAAATTCATTATCAAGGAAGGCGTTTTTAAAATCAATCAGGATAAAATGTATTTTAATAATTTTCTGGCTGCTTACGGCGAGTCAGATTTTAAGATGAATGGATATTTGCAGAACGTTTTTAATTACGCAACCACAAATACAGGCGTTTTAAGAGGCTCTTTTAAATCCACATCACGATACATCAATGTGGATGAATTTATGTCGAGTACTCCGGCAAATACTTCTGTAACCCAAACAAAAACTGAAACCCCAGCTCCTGCTCAGACTGAGGCAAAACAAACGGGTGTTATCATAATTCCGACGAATTTGAATCTGATTTTTACTGCTAATGCCCAAAAAGTGAATTTTGATAAATTAAACCTTCAAAATGCGACTGGAAATTTAAGCATGAATAAAGGAAAATTAAGCATGCAGAATACCGGTTTTAACTTAATTGGCTGTAATGTTGCCATGAATGCCAACTATCAGGCTGTTACTCCTCAAAAAGCAAATTTTGATTTTACTATTAAAGCTTCTGATTTTGATATTAAAAAAGCATACAACGAAATTGAAGTTTTCAGAAAAATGGCCAGCGCTGCGGAAAAAGCCCAGGGAATTGTTTCGGTTGATTATCAATTAAAAGGCCGCTTAAACGGTAATATGGATCCTGTTTATCCATCACTTGTGGGTGGCGGAACGCTTTCTGTAAAAGATGTAAAGGTGCGAGGACTGAAAATGTTTAATGCGGTAAGCAAAGCAACAAGTTCTGAATCCATGCAAAATCCTGATCTTTCTAAGGTTGACATTAAAACCACGATCAAGAACAATATCATGACCGTAGAGCGCTTTAAATTTAAGTTTGCAGGCTTTAGACCAAGAATTGAGGGCACAACAAGTCTCGACGGAAAACTGAACTTAAAAATGCGTTTAGGCTTACCTCCTCTTGGTATATTCGGAATTCCATTGACGGTTACCGGAACTCAGAATAGTCCTAAAGTAAAATTAGGAAGAAAAACTGAGGACTTGGAAGAAACTAAAGACACAGAGAATTAAAATTCCAAATTTTTAAATTCCAAATTCCAAGTTTCTTTGTCATTTCGAGGCACGAGAAATCACAAAGAAACTCAACAAACAAAATCGACAATTTTTGCGGAGTTTCTAGTGCGATTTCTCGTGCCTCGAAATGAAAAAACAGCCCGAACTACAGATACAACATTCCAGATATATACAAAATCCCTTTTGCCAATATCCACAACAAAACTGCCATTCCTAAAAATCCCCAGGCAGAAGCTCTGTTTCTTTTCCAACTGATAAAAAAGGCTGGAATCTCCCAATATTTAATCACAATATAAATACTTGTCCCTATTAAGGATGCCCAAATAAGTTCTCCGGAACGAACCTGAAAACTATAAACTAAAGTCGATACCAGAAAAAGTATGGTAATAAATTGCAAATAATAGTAATTCTTATAATTGCGTTTAAAATTTTCTTTGAGCGATATAATTAAAAATGATATAATAAGTAAGCTTGTCAAGGCAATGATAATATACGAGAAAAGCGGATTATGCTGTACAATAAAAAAGCCATCAATAATTAAGGCCAAAACAACGCAAGCCGCAAGGGTGCAAATACTTCTTTCGATAGAAGTATCTTTATACGGGATAAGAATTGGATAAATGTATTTATCTAAAGTGCGCCAAACCGGCAAAGCACAAATTACCGCCATAGCAGCTACAACAATCTCATAATTGTATACTACGTCACCCGGAATTTTATACAATAGATACAAAAGAGCCACAGTCACAATAATTGCCGGAAGACAAATTGTTTTTACTGTTTCCCATTTATTACTTCCCCAGAACGTATTTCTTATTTCAAAAATATATTTCTTAACTAAGTATTTACGGGTAAAAATAGCCGTTGACTGGCTCCACAATAAAAACAAACCAATATGAATTACTACAGTGCGCAAGGTCATTTCTTCGATATAACATCCGCCAACAATACAAACAATCCCGATCAGAAATAATTCGTAGGTTAACAAAATTGCAGAGAATAAAAGCCTGAATAATGGTGCGAATTGTTTTATCAGGATATCTATAATCCTGTCCCAATAATTTCGCAGTAAACCCACTATCGCGCATATTGCAATAAACGCGGCCAGATACAACATCCAATTGGTGAGCGATTGCGTTTGCATCCATAGCTGAACTGCAGAATCTTTTACAGGAATATAAACTACCTGCGAATTAGCATAAATTTCATTTGCGAGTCGATTTCTTACGCTATCATTAATGACCGAAAACTGATTTTTATGTTGCTGCCAATAAACATCAGCATTAGAACCGCTTTTTTGCAGCACCGCAAATTCGTATAAAATCTTTTTTTGAGAATTATTTAAGGAAACAATTTCTTGCGCAGGATGAATTTCTTTTGCAAACAGACTTGTACAGAAAAGAAATATAAGGAAAACTATTTTTTTCAAGGCTTATATAGATTAGGCTTATCAAAAATACAAATAATACAGTTTAATAAAATAAAAATTCCAAATTCCAATAATAAACACAAGGACAATTACTCCTACTTTAAACAAATAACAAAACAGTGTAAACTTAAATTTTCTTATATAACTTATATGGTGAAGTCACAAAAACAAAAAACCCGCTCTTTTCAGAACGGGTTTTGTAATAAGTAATCTAATGATTATGCTTCGAATGGAAGGATAGATACATAAGATTTGTTATCTTTTTTCTTTTGGAACTTAACAACTCCAGCTACTCTTGCGTGTAGTGTGTGATCTTTACTGATGTAAACGTTTTCACCTGGATTATGTTTTGAACCTCTTTGTCTAACGATGATGTTCCCAGCAATAGCAGCTTGTCCACCAAAAATCTTTACGCCTAAACGTTTTGATTCTGATTCTCTACCATTCTTCGAACTACCGACACCTTTCTTGTGAGCCATGACGTATGAGTTTAAATATTGTTATTATTCTTTAGTAGCTTCTTTTTTTGCTTTTGGAGCTGCTGCTTTTTTTGCTTTTGGAGCTGCTTCAACTTCAGTTGCCGGAGCATCTTCTGCTACAACCGCTTTTTTAGCTGCTGCTTTTTTAGTTCCACCTGCTGCAGTAATACCTTCAATTACAATTTGAGTAAGATATTGTCTGTGACCATTTCTCTTTTTGTAACCTTTTCTTCTTTTCTTTTTGAAAACGATTACTTTATCTCCTTTTAAGTGTTGTAACACTTTAGCTTCTACTGAAGCACCTTCTATAGCTGGGGCGCCTAAAGTTACGCTACCATTATCGTCTAATAAAAGAACTTTGTCAAATGAAATACTTGAACCTTCTTCGTTAGACAAACGGTTAACATAAACCTTTAAGTCTTTGCTTACTTTAAATTGTTGCCCTGCTATCTCTACGATTGCATACATACCAAATTGATTTATTGATTTTTAAGGTTGCAAATATACAATTAATAATTTACTGTGCAATCTCTTATTCTAAAAATATTTATTTCATTTTAAAGTCTGTTTTTCAAGGTGTTTCACAGCTAAAAAAGAAACATTTAGCCGTAAAATACTGTTAAAGTATCACCAAAACCAACCCTAACCCTTCATTCATAATTAAAAAAAGTTAATTTTGATGTAACGATAATCAACTCTTGGCTACCTACATATATAGGTAAATAAAAATTATTAATCTTTATGAAAAAATCAATAATGATGTTAAGTGCAGCACTAATGCTCGGCGGAGTGGCTCATGCTCAAAAGGTAGCTTTTGAAGAATATAATTTAGATAACGGCATGCACGTTATTTTGCACAACGATCCGTCGGCTCCCGTTGTAATCACCTCGGTAATGTACCACGTAGGATCAAAAGACGAGCGTCCGGACCGAACCGGTTTTGCGCATTTCTTTGAGCATTTATTATTTGAAGGAACACAAAATATAAAACGCGGCGAGTGGATGAAAATCGTGACTGCGAATGGCGGAGTCAACAACGCCAACACTTCTGACGACAGAACATATTATTACGAAGTTTTCCCATCAAACAGTTTAGAGCTTGGTTTATGGATGGAATCTGAAAGATTAATGCATCCGATTATCAATAAGATTGGTGTTGAAACACAAAACGAAGTCGTAAAAGAAGAAAAAAGAATGCGTTACGACAACCAGCCTTACGGAAACATACTTCCGGAGGTTAAGAAAAATATGTTCAAAAATCATCCGTATCGCTGGACCACTATTGGCTCAATGAAAGATCTTGATGCAGCAACGCTGGAAGAATTTCAGGCTTTTAATAAAAAATTCTACACACCAAACAATGCTGTTCTGGTTGTGGCCGGAGATTTTGACAAAGCAAAAACAAAAGAATGGATTCAGAAATATTTTGCTCCAATACCTAGAGGTGAAGAAGTAAAAAAACAAACTTTTGTCGAAGAACCAATCAATCAGACTATAAAAGCAACTTACGAAGATCCGAATATTCAGATTCCGATGATTGTTGCTTCTTACAGAACGCCTTCGATGAAAACCAGAGATGCAAGAGTTTTAGATTTAATCTCTTCTTATTTAAGTGACGGAAAAAGCTCAAAATTGTACAAAAAAATAGTTGATGATAAAAAAATGGCGCTCCAGATTGGTGCCGTTGGTTTTAGTCAGGAAGATTACGGAATGTACATTTTATATGGTTTGCCAATGGCACCCAATACAACAGCCGATATCTTAAAAGAAATGGACGAGGAAATTGTGAAAATTCAAACCGACCTGATTTCTGAAAAAGACTATGAAAAATTACAGAATAAATTCGATAATAATTTTGTGAACGCCAATGCAAGCGTAGAAGGAATTGCAGAAAACCTGGCTTCTTATTACCTGCTTTACGGAGATGTAAATTTAATCAATACCGAGATTGATATTTACCACTCTATTACAAGAGAAGAAATCAGAGAAGTGGCTAAAAAGTACTTAAACCCTAACCAGCGTTTAATTTTAGACTACGTTCCTTCAACTAAAGTTCAAAACTAAGCTTATCGAATCATGAAAAAAATACATACATTTTTAATCCTTTTATTCCTGACTGGAATTATGCAAGCACAAAATCGTCCACAACCAAAACCAGGCCCTTCGCCAGTAGTCAATATCAAAAAACCACAAACTTTTGTTTTGGCAAACGGCATGAAAGTTTTGGTAGTTGAAAATCATAAATTACCAAGAGTAAGTTTTAATTTAACCTTAAATAATGCTCCGTTTACAGAAGGCAACAAAAAAGGCGTTGATGAATTAACCAGCAGCCTGATTGGTAACGGAACTCAAAAAACAACCAAAGAGGCTTTTAACGAAGAAATTGATTTTTACGGAGCAAGCATTAACTTTTCCTCAACAGGAGCTTATGCAAGTGCTCTTTCTAAATATTCAGGACGCGTTCTGGAACTTTTAGCCGAAGGTGCTTTACAACCTAATTTCACTCAAACTGAATTTGATAAAGAAAAAGCAAAATTAATCGAAGGACTTAAAGCCGATGAAAAAAGTGTTCCGGCAATCGCAACAAGAGTTGTTGATGTTTTGGCTTTTGGAAAAAATCATCCTTCCGGAGAATTCCTTTCAGAAGAAACAGTAAAAAACGTGACACTTGCAGATGTTCAGGCAAATTATTCGACATATTTTGTTCCAGAAAATGCTTATTTGGTAATCATTGGCGATGTTAAATTTAAAGAAACAAAAGCAGCAGTAGAAAAACTTTTTGGCGGATGGAAAAAACAAATCGCACCAAAAAGTACTTATCCTAATCCGGAAAATGTTTCTCAGCTTCAAATTGATTTTGTAGATGTTCCAAACGCGGTACAATCTGAAATTTCATTGGTAAATACCGTGAATTTAAAAATGAGCGATCCTGATTTTTTCCCGGCTGTAATTGCCAATCAAATTTTAGGTGGAGATTTCAATAGCTATTTGAATATGAACTTACGCGAACAACACGCCTGGACTTATGGCGCAAGTTCAAGCATTGGAAGCGGAAAATACGTCACCAAATTTAAAGCTTCATCTGCCGTTAGAAACACTGTTACAGATAGTGCTGTTGTTCAGTTTATAAAAGAAATTAAAAGAATCAGAACCGAAAGAGTTCCACAGGAAGTTTTGCGAAATGTAAAAGCAGGATACATTGGCCGATTTGTAATGCAGGTCGAAAAACCACAAACTGTTGCCAGATATGCTTTAAACATTGAAACAGAAAATCTTCCGGCTGATTTTTACGAAAAATACATTCAGACTATCAACAATGTTACGGCTGACGATATTTACCGCGTAGCCAACAAATATTTTCTATTAGACAATATGCGAATTGTAATTGCAGGAAAGGGTTCTGATGTAATTACTGGTTTAGAAAAACTTCAAATTCCGATTTTCTACTTTGACAAATACGGAAATCCTGTTGAAAAACCTGCAACCAAAAAAGAAGCTCCAGCAGGAATTACTGCCAAAACTGTTTTCGAAAATTACCTAAAAGCGATTGGTGGCGAAAAAGCAGTTGCTGCTGTAAAAACTTTAGCTATGACGGGAACTACAACTGTTCCTCAGGCTCCAGGTCCTTTAACTTTTACTTCTAAATTAGATTCGAAAGGAAAAATGATGGTTTCGCTTGCTATGGGAACTATGAATTTAATGAAACAGGTTGTAAACGAAAAAGGTGCTTATATCGAGCAACAAGGCCAACGCAAAAATCTTGAAGGTGCAGATCTTGCCGACATGAAAGCCAGCGCTGCTCCTTTTGAAGAATTACAATTACAAAAAAGAACAGACTTAAAAGTAGAAGGAATCGAACCTATAAACGGCAGCGATGCTTATGTAATAAAAGATGGTAAAACAACGTATTACTACGATGTAAAATCAGGCTTAAAAACAGCAAAAGGCAAAGTCCGCGAACAAGACGGAAAATCATCTTCTCAAATAACCAACTTCAACGATTACAGAGAAGTAAAAGGCATTAAAGTTCCTTTTAACTTAGTTCAGAATGTTGGTTTTGAATTGGATATTAAAATGTCTGATATTAAGATAAATGAAGGAGTTTCTGAGAAAGACTTTCTTTAGGAAGATTCTAAGGCACTAAGTTGCTAAGGTTCTAAGATTTTTAGAGGCTTTGTCAAAGTTTAAAAACTTTGACAAAGCTTTTTTTTATGCGCACTATTTCCATTCATTGCTTTGTCAGACTGAGCGAAGTCGAAGTCCATGTTCCAATTGGCATGCTCTTCGACTTCGCTCAGAGTGACATCCGGAAAAACATAAAAACTTTCTTATTTCTTAGCCGATAAATAAACGCCGATTAAAATAATAAACGCTCCAAAAAACTGAATTGGAGTAAGCATTTCATTATCTAATAATCCCCAGAAGAAAGCTACTATTGGGATTAAATAAGTTACGGATGTTGCAAATACGGGTGAAGACATTTGTATCAATTTAAAAAATACAACATTTGCAATGCCGGTTCCCAGAACTCCCAGAATCATTACAAAAAGAATAGAATGCTGCGTAACATCAATACTTATTCTTTGTGTAATATCTGTAAAGCTTAAAATAATCAGAGCCGGTAAAAGCAAAACAGCAAAGTTTCCGGTTGTAATACTTACCGAATTCAGATCGGATAAATATTTCTTGATGAGATTGACATTGATGGCGTAACAAAGAGTTGCAACAACCACCAAAACTACATAATAATAATTTTGCCCGGGATGAGCTGATGCTCCACTTAAAACCAGTAGCAAACACCCTATTAGACCCACAAAAACGCCCAAAACCTGTCGTTTTTGAAATTGGATTCCAAAAGCAATTATTCCCAAAACCAAAGTATTTAAAGGTGTAAGCGAATTTAAAATAGCAACAATCGAACTATCGACCTGAGTTTCTGCAATTGCAAAAAGAAAAGCCGGAGTAAAGGTTCCGAAAACAGAGGTTATGGCAACAAATTTCCATTGGCGGCGTGAAATTTTCTTTAGACTATTAAAGCCAAAAATCAACAGAAACAAAGCTGCGAAAATAATTCGGAATGAACCCACCTGAATCGCCGTTAAGCCAACTAGACCTCTTTTTATTAAAATAAAAGAACTTCCCCAAATAAGCGAAAGAACAAATAAATAAGCCCACTTTAATTGCTTTGCGTCCATAAATACCATTTTGATGCAAATTTGTAATAAATTTATGAACTGACCTCTTCCTTTTTATTAATTTTGCAAGGAATACAACTTATCAATTTAAAAATCATATATAATGAAATTTACAAAGATCATAGCCGCTTTCGCCATCGCGAGTTTAGTATTAGTAAGCTGCAAAAAAGAAGAAGATAAAAACCTGGCCAATATAAAACCTGTAAACACAGCTGTAAAAGAGCACAAAGCAATTGCTGCTGAAAATGTACAAACAGCAAGTTTCGAAATCGAAGGAATGACTTGTGCTATGGGATGTGCCAAAACAATCGAAAAAGAACTATCTAATCTTGACGGAGTAGAAAAAGCTACAGTAGATTTCGATAAAAAAACAGCTACTGTTGTATTCGACAAAACAGTTCAAAACCAAGAGAATCTGATTAAAACGGTTCAGGCAACCGGAGATGGGAAAACTTATAAAGTTTTGAATATAAAGTCGTAGTCCAAAAAAAGATTCACAACAAATATATTTAAACAGTAGTAAACTCAGGCTTACTACTGTTTTTTTTTGTGAATGATTTTCAAAACTTTATTTTAGCTTATATCAATATGCAAACAAAAACAATGGAACTTAAATTTAGCCACATCGATATTCTGGTAAAAGATCTTCAGGAAGCCTGCGACTATTACGCAAAAATCCTTGGAGCAGAAATCTCTAAAAAATTTATCTGGCAAAGAGACGAACTTCATGTTATCTATGCCGTTGTGAGAATGAGAAAAGAACGTTTTATGCTTGTTCAGCCATTTTCCGGAAATTTAAAAACATTACTAGACACAAAAGGCGAAGGAACTATTTACCGTCACTGCTACTCTACACCTGATATTGAAGTTGCTTTTGACGAATTGGTAGCTTCGGGCGTTCAGCCAGAGGATGAAAATGGAAATACTTTGACAAAAGAAAGTCTTAATTCCCCGAGTGGAGTTAGAATTATTTGGCTTCCAAAACGTTTTGGAGAATTCTCTATTGAAATACTGGAAGAAGCAGGACTTCAGGATTTTATTACCGACGCTTTTTCGGTTTCTTAAAAATAAGAATTAGAGGATTTAATCCTTTATCAAACATAAAAAGGGCGTTTATAAATTAAACGCCCTTTTTTATATCTTCTTTTTCTATTTCCACTTCAAAGTTTCCATTAGCCTTTGCATATCATTTTTGATATAACTCGCCGCCGGCATAATCGAATCAAAGTTTGGTTTAGCATAAAAATAAACTGATCCTGTTATAAAATGCTTTGTACTGTCTGTCACGTAAAATTGCGAGTTTGTAGCCGCATTTCCATCCACTTGATAAAACATTCCGTAAACCTTTTTTTGAGGGTTTAAATAGGGCTGTTCTAATATATCATCGGCTTTAATTACGTGTTCGTAAGTAAGTTTTTGAGCATCTTTAAGCAATTTCTCGATATTACCATTTACAGGTTTATAAGTAAGGTAAATTGTTGCTTTCATTTTAGGATAGGTAATTGCAAATCCGCAATCTTTTTCTCCTTTTATCACCGCTCCCTCGTTCATGTCAAAGGCAAACGGACAATTGTTTTCAAAACTAACATATTTTGCTTCCGGATAATCTAAACGAAGAAAACCTGATGGCTTAGGCACCACATCATCTTTACAACTTAAAACAGTCAATGCCAGTAAAATTGTTGCTATTGAAATTGTTTTTTTTAACATTTAATCTATTGTTACTTTTATTTGTTTAACACGCTTTTTATCAACTGTTTCTATCGTAAAGACACAATTTTCAAAAGCTACTTTTTGATCTTTTTTAGGGAAATTACCCAAAATTTCTAAAATAAATCCCGCCAGCGTTTCTGCTTCACCTTTATGAGATTCAAAAATATCTTCATTAACATCAACGATTCTGTAAAAATCTTTCATGTTTATTTTTCCTTCAAAAAGAAAATTCTTTTCATCGATTTGAGAGAAATTCAAATTCTCATCATCAAACTCATCGCTTATATCCCCTACTATTTCTTCAATAACATCTTCAAGAGACACTAAGCCTGATGTTCCGCCATATTCATCAACTACAATTGCCAAATGGCTTTTAAGGCTCTGAAAATCCTTTAATAGATTGTCGAGTTTTTTATTTTCAGGAACAAAAAATGCTTCTCTTACCAAAGAAGTCCAATCGAACTCGTCATTATCAATATGAGGCAATAAATCCTTAACGAATAAAACTCCTTCAATCTGATCGATATTATCTCTGTAAACCGGAATTCTCGAAAATCCTTTTTCGATTATTTTAGGACAAATTACCGAAAACGGTTCTGATATTTCTAATGCAAAAATATCAATCCTTGGGCTCATTACTTGTTTGGTATCGGTATTTCCAAAAGAAACAATTCCCTCCAGAATTTTCTGTTCTTCGCTTGATGTGCCTTCAGAATCAGTAAGCTCTAAAGCCTGCGAAAGCTGATTTATCGAAAAACTATTTTTTTGTTTCCCTAATTTGTTGTGCAAATATAGCGTAACACTGCGCATAGGCAAACTTATTGGCGATAGCAATGTATCTAAAATAGCGATTGGATATGCAACGCGTTTTGCGAATTTTATATTGTTCCGGCTGGCGTAAACTTTAGGTAAAACTTCTCCAAACAATAAAATAAGAAAAGTAACCAGAATGATTTCGAGTATAAACTTAAAAACCGGAGAACTTACATTTGCAAAAATATTTTGTCCTATAAAAGAGAATAAAATAACAACTCCTATATTGAAAAAATTATTGGCTACTAATAAGGTGGCTAAAAGTTTTTTGGGTTTATCTAAAAGATTTGAAATAATTTTCCCTCTTGGATTATTTTCCTGCAATGTTTCGTCAATGTCTTTTTGAGAAAGAGAAAAAAGCGCTACTTCGGCACCTGAAACAATTGCCGAAAGAAACAGCAAAATAAATATTCCGACAAAACCAATTATTAAATTGATGTCTAATGTGGTATTAAAAAATAAACTGGGCTCCGGGTCCAAACTTAAAAAGATTAGTTAAACAATCAAAAAGGTAAGTCATTTATAGGCAAACCTTCATTTGTCGCATCAAAGTTAGTGTTTTTTGCTGGTTCTGGTTCCTGATGTGGTTTATGATTTCCTGTTTCTTTTTTGGTCGTCAGGAAAGTAAACTCTGTAACCTGAATCTCGGTGGTATATTTTGTAGTACCATCCTCAGCTTGCCACTGGCGTGATTTTATACGCCCTTCTATATAGATCTTATCTCCTTTAGAAAGGTATTTTTCGCAAATTTCGGCGGCTTTATTGCGCACAACCAGATTATGCCATTCTGTTGAAGTTATTTTTTCATTGGTCGTTTTATTGATATAAACTTCATTTGTAGCCAATTGAAAACGACCTATACAGTTTCCGCCATCAAAATAATGCATTTTCACATCATCGCCTAAATGGCCAATTAGCATCACTTTATTTAATGTTCCATTCATAGTTTTACAGTGGTATTTATCCCAAAGATACATTTTTTTTAGCAATTTATTTCTTGCTTTTCTATAAAATTATATATCACTATAGGAAAAGGAAAAGTTTTTAATTGACTGGAATTCAATCCATTTTCTATTTTTTCTGCAATTTTAACCTTCCAAAACTGAATATGAAGATGCTGATGCGAAAGTTTATGAACAACAGTAGTTTCATTACATTCTTCTATACCTAATATAGTATAAGAAGGAAAAATATCATTTATGACCGCTTTTGAAACACTATCAAAACCAACAATTTCAGTGGTTTCCAAAAGAGGAAACTCATATAAATTATGCCAGATCCCTTTAGCTGTTCTTTTTTGAATTAAAGTATTCCCTAAAACATCTTCTAATATTAAATAATTAAAGAAGCGATTGGTCACTTTAAGTTTTTTTGATTTTACCGGCAAAACCGAAACTTTCTTTTTTTGAAGAGCCGCACAACTATCATTAAAAACACAAATGGAACAATCCGGACTTTTAGGTACGCACTGCAAAGCGCCAAACTCCATAATCGCCTGATTAAAAATCGCAGGGTTATCTTTTGGCATTAATTCGTAAGCGAGCTCAGTAAATTCTTTTTTTGTTGCGGGAAGAGAAATATCAGATTCGATATCAAAATAACGGGAAAGTACCCGAAACACATTTCCATCAACAACAGGAACCGCTTCATTATAAGAAAAAGAAGCAATTGCTGCTGCAGTATATTCGCCAACTCCTTTTAATTTTAATAACTCTTTAAAATTCTCAGGAAAAACTCCATTAAGCTCATTTGCGACATATTGAGACGTTTTATGCAGATTTCTGGCTCGGGAATAGTACCCTAATCCCTGCCAAAGTTTCAAAACCTGCTCTTCTGAGGCATTTGCCAAATCAAATACAGTAGGAAATTCCTCCGTAAAAGCAAAAAAATACGGCGTTCCCTGCGCAACTCTAGTCTGTTGCAACATAATTTCTGAGAGCCAAATATGGTATGGATTGGCCGTTTTTCGCCATGGCAAATCACGTTTGTTTTGTAAATACCATTTTATCAATATGTTAGAAAAATTCATTGCAAAATACTTAGAATACAAAAGTAAATGTTTATGTAATTAAAATTTAACGAATTAGCTTGATTAATTATTTTTTTAATTCCTATATTTGCAAACTCAAAAAAATAGTACACCATTTATAAAATAAAATAGGAAAGAAAATGACGAAAGCAGATATCGTAGCGAAAATTTCAGAGAAACTAGGTCTTGAAAAAGGAGATGTTCAAGCAACAGTAGAAACTTTTATGGAAGAAGTTAAAACTTCATTAGAAACTGGAGACAATGTTTACCTAAGAGGATTTGGTAGTTTTATCGTAAAAACCAGAGCTGAAAAAACAGGTAGAAACATTTCTAAAAACACCACTATCAAGATTCCAGCACACAACATTCCTGCGTTTAAACCTGCAAAAGTTTTTGTAGAAGGAGTAAAAACAAATAACGAAGCAAAATAATACTATTAATTAATCATAAAATCGACACGATATGCCAAGTGGTAAAAAAAGAAAGAGACATAAGGTAGCTACGCACAAAAGAAAAAAAAGAGCGAGAGCTAACCGTCACAAAAAGAAAAAGTAGTTTTAAACTACTTTTTTCTTTTTAAACGTTCATTGAAATTTGGGAAATTTCAAAAATTCCAAAAAATAAAATCCAAAATCCAAAAATTAAGAAATCAATATTGATTCAATTGGAATTTGGAATTTAAAAATTGAGATTTAAACTTTCCCTCCCGGGTTCAATACCTGTTAAAAAATATTGTTTAATCCATCTGTAGATAAGATTTTAGATCTTAGACATTAGATTTTAGATTTTTTTTTGAATCTATGCTCTTCTCTCTATACTCTATTTTCTGAAACACAGATAAAAATTTACAGTGTGAATAAAGAATTAATCATTAGATCTAGTTCTGAAGCCGTAGATTTTGCCTTATTAAAAGATGGAAAACTAATTGAATTACACAAGGAAGAAGAGAAAAGCAACTTTCAGGTTGGTGATATTTTTATTGCCAAAATACGAAAACCCGTTGCCGGACTTAATGCTGCTTTTGTAAATGTAGGCTTCGAAAAAGATGCCTTTTTACATTATCACGATTTAGGACCTAACTTAGCTTCTCAACTGAAATTCATAAAACTTGTAAGCGCAGGTAAAATAAAAGATTTCTCCCTAAAAACCTTTCAGTTTGAAAAAGAGATTGACAAAGATGGCATCATTACTGATATTTTAAGTGCCAATCAATCTGTTTTAGTTCAAGTTGTAAAAGAACCTATATCGACCAAAGGTCCAAGAATAAGCGCTGAGCTTTCATTGGCAGGAAGATTTATTGTTCTCGTTCCGTTTTCTGACCGTGTTTCTATTTCTCAAAAAATAGAAGACAAAAAAGAAAAGGACCGACTAAAAAAACTTGTTCTATCGATCAAACCTAAAGGATTTGGCGTTATTGTTCGCACAGTAGCCGAAGGCAAAAACGTAGCCGAATTAGAAAAAGATTTGCAGAACCTGCTTGGCAGATGGACTGCAATGTGTAAAAAATTACCAACTGCTCATCATCCTTCAAAAGTATTAGGAGAACTCAACAGAGCTTCTTCGATATTAAGAGATGTATTCAACGATACCTTTAGTGGTATTCAGATAGATGACGAAGAGTTGTACCATCAAACGAAGGAATATCTGCAAGAAATTGCACCTTCAAAACAATCGATTGTTAAGTTTTATCAATCAAATGACACTCCAATTTTCGAGAAATACAATATAGAGAGACAAATCAAAACTTCATTTGGACGTACCGTTTCCATGAGTAAAGGCGCGTATCTTATCATCGAACACACTGAAGCTCTTCACGTTATAGACGTAAATAGCGGAAACCGTTCGAATAAGGCGACCAACCAGGAAGACACCGCCATGGAAGTAAATATGATTGCCGCCGCTGAAATCGCCAGACAACTTCGTTTGCGTGATATGGGCGGAATAATCGTAGTTGATTTTATCGATATGTCTAATCCTGAAAACAGGAAAGTCTTGTTCGACTTCTTGCGAGAAGAAATGAGCGACGATAAAGCAAAGCATAAAATCTTACCGCCTAGTAAATTTGGTTTAGTTCAAATTACCAGACAACGCGTAAGACCAGAAGTAAATATTAAAACCAGAGAAGAAGATCCAAACAATGAACATGGCGAAATTGAAGCGCCAATTTTGATCATTGACAGAATCGCATCTGATCTGGACAGAATTTTAAAAACCCACAAGGGTGTTGTACTTAATGTACATCCATTTGTGGCTGCATACCTCAGTAAAGGTTTTCCATCATTACGTTCAAAATGGTTTTTTGAGCATAAGAAATGGGTGAAAATCATACCTCGTGACGCTTACACGTACTTAGAATATCATTTCTACGATAAAAAAGGAAATGTTATTTCAGAATAAAACAAAAACCGCCTCTCGAAAGATTGGCGGTTTTTTTGTGCGTTATTGTCGCCACGAATTACAGGAATGAACACGAATTATTTTTATTAGGAGATATTTCCTGCTGTCCTTCCAATCTTTTGTGCCGAACCCCGGCACAAAAGGATTTTCCCTCCCATCAGGGCTAGACAACCCATTTTCATAAGACTATTATTCTCTTACAATTTCTATTTTTCTTCTAATTTCGTTCCCAGAAGCATCCACAACCGTAATATAATGTATTCCTGTAGTTGGAGAAATAGGCAATTCATGAAACGTTTTTGTTGTCGCTTTATAAACATCATCAACATACCAAAACAATTCTTTGTCTCTTTCAGAATAAGCAACTTTTAAAATTACAGGCTGAATTTCACTATTAAAATTCTTCGTTAAATAGATTTTGCTATTTGCTTTGGGGTAAATAAAATCCATAGTTGTTGTTTGCGTTCCCTGACAATCTTCTTTAAAAGGCGGCAAAGGCAAATATTCAATATGCTGACTTTTATAATACCAAGCCATGACAGGCGGCAAAACAAACCAATTTTTGGTAACTATATTATCAATACTTTCACAACTGCTATTGACCTGAAATTTTTCGGTTTTATCTAAATGAACTTTTTTATGATAAGGACAAACAGCCGTAGATTTTCCTTTTTTAGAAACCCATTGTTTTATTTTCAGGCATTCTTCTTTAGCTAGATAACCGCTTAAACGGCAAACCTCAACTTCATCCAGATCTTTATAAGGGGTTTGAAACCATCTTTGTCTCGGCAATAAATTAAACACATCAAATAAAATAGGTGCTGCACTTGTAACTCCGGTTAGCGTTGGTCTACCTTCTCCTGTTGCATTTCCTACCCAAATTCCCACCACATATTTCGAATTTGTACCAATAGCCCAGGCATCTCTGTTTCCAAAACTGGTTCCTGTTTTCCAGGCAATTTTCAATGAGCTGTCATAAAACTTCCAGGCTTCGTCACCTTCCGGTCGGTTTACTTCTTCCATTGCATTATAGGTAAGCCAAATCGATCCCGCGCCTAATGTATTCTTCTGATCTGTTTCTGATCCAAAATCAGGTTCAAAATCGTTTCTGTAATTGAGTTCCGTAAATTCTTTGGTTCTGTATTTTGCCTGGTTTTTAGTGTAATAATTAACTGTTGAAGAAAGATTTGCATACGTTCTGCATAAATCCCATAAATTACTTTCGGCACCGCCTAAAATAAGTGATAATCCGTAATGATCGGGCGTTTTATTAATATCTCTTAATTTAAACTTTTGCAATTCTTCATAAAATTTATTCACTCCAAAATCCTGCAGCATCAAAACTGCCGGAATATTCAAAGATCTTGACAAAGCACGATGTGCAGGAACAGCTCCATCAAAAGTCAGATTAAAATTTTGAGGAGTATATCCTGAAATTTGCGTTGGAATATCAGCCACTAAAGTATTCGGTAATAGTTCGCCATCATCCAGCATTGCAGCATACAAAAGCGGCTTAAGAATACTGCCCGTACTTCTTGGCGCATCAATAATATCAACATCTTTCTGGTGATCTTTATCTGTTGGCGCATTTCCAACATAACTCATCACATTTCGATTCGAAACATCAATAACCAAAATCGCCAGATTATTAACTTCATTCTGTTTGTACTGATTGTAATAATATCTCGCAATTTGATTGACTCTATTTTGTAAAGCATAATCAATTGTTGTTTTTACGCGTGTTCCTTCATCTTCTTTCGCCACTCTTTGCAATAAATGAGGCGCTATTTGAGGCAAATCATACGGCTTTTGAGGCAATGGTTCTTCGATCGCAAGTTCGTACGTTTGCTTATCAATTATTCCTTCCTGATGCAGCTTTAGTAAAAGTCGGTTACGTTTACTCAATAATTTTATCTGATTTTTACCCGGATAAATCAAACTCGGCGCATTAGGTAAAACGGCCAAAGTAGCGTTCTCAGCCCAGGACAACTGATTCGATTGTACGCCAAAATAGCGCCAGGCAGCCATTTCAAGTCCCACAACATTTCCGCCAAAAGGCGCATGAGCAGCATATAATTCGAGAATTTCGTTTTTAGAATATCCCAATTCTAATCTCGTTGCCTTGATAATTTCGATAAACTTTTCAAAATACGTTCTTCCTTTTCCCTTTCGGGATAATCGGATCACTTGTTGCGTGAGTGTACTTCCTCCTCTTACTACTTTCCCCGCTTTTCTATTTTGTTTGATCGCATTTACCATCGCTATGGGATTAAATCCTGGATGTTTATAAAAATATTCGTCTTCAAAGTAAACGATGCATTTCTTGAATTTATCCGGCACACTGTCTTGCGCAGGAAAACGCCATTGTCCGTCACGAGCAATTTTAGCCCCTAATAATTCTCCTTCTTTACTTTCTATAACGGTAGAATAAGGTTCCTGAAACAACGTTCGGGGTATAGAGAAATAATAAATCAGCAAGAGCGTAAACGCAATTGCTGATTTCATTTTATTCTTTTTTACCCAATTTATAATGCGTTTTGAGAACGCTATAAGTTTATTTTTCAAAGCTTTTAATTTTGGCCCGCGGGTTTTACGGATTAAACGGGTTTTCGCAGATTAAATTTAAATCTTATTCAATCCATAAAAAAACCCGTGCGAACCTGTTTAATCCGTAAAACCCGTGGGCCATTTTATTTCCTATTTCACCACCTCAACCCAGAATCCTTTTGTTCTGGCCAGGAATGTATTATCGTACATCGCTTCGCATTGCAATCCAGGCAAATAATAATTCCCTAAATAAGATGCGTTTAGCAGAATCCTGAATACTTTCGTTTCTCTGGATTTTAATCCAAAATAGAAATTAGTTCTGTCATCTCGAATATCGATATAGTCTGCCACATTATTTGTCGCGTCTCCATAATCAGTGAAACGCGTATTTACAATTTCGAAACCTGAAGGTAAAATTTGCGACAAAGCTACATTTTGAACACTTTCGTTTCTTTGGTTTTTAACCGTAACCTCTGCAACAAATTCTGTTCCCTGATTTATTTTCGAAACGTTGATAACGCCGCCTTTTCTGTTTTTGAAAACGATAGCAGCCGAAACATCGCTTTGAACTACATTTTCCTGTCCGATTGGCAATATTCCTGTATTCAGAACACGAACATAGATCGTATTGCTTTTATTATTTTTTAAAGTAATACTATTAGAACCTGTTTGCACAACTAAACTTCTGTCTGCAATGGTTTTTTGAGTACTTATCGTTTCGCCTTTTCCGTTTTTACTAAACTGAATATTAATTCCTTTAGGACCATTACTCGCTGCAAATTTCGACATCGCATACAAACAATACGCTGTTGTTTGCGTACTCATCCATTGATTATTAGACATTTCTTTGGCTAATTTTGAAGCCATCGAGAATGCTTTTTGTTTTTGGTCTAAAAGCAACATGGTTTCTAAAGCCATTGCACGATTTCTTTCGCTTGAACCATAGTAATAATAATTATAATCACTTGACTCACTATCAATACTGGTACGTAATAATAGATTTTGTCCTGCTGATTTTTGTCCGGCCAAAACATATGCTGCAGCCAAACGGAGCTTACTTTCGTTCGAAATGCCTTTTGTTTCTCTCAATCTGTTCATTGACGATAAATCGGCATTTCCTGCTAAAGCCAGTGTATATAAACGATAAGCCTGAGCTAAATCATTCCCGTATTTTTGTTCAAAACGCCATTGTTTCGCTTCTTTTTGCTGATACGAAGTCCATTTTGATTTAAAGTTTATTGGTAAAACATAACCTTTTTTCTCTGCTTCAATCAGGAAATGTCCTGCGTATGAAGTTCCCCAGTCATCGGCAATTGTATTTCCCTGCCAATAAGGTAATCCTCCATTCGATAATTGAAAACTACCTAATCTTGCAATTCCTGCTGTGATATTTTTTTGAATAAGTTCTTTTCTTGTAGCATCTAAATCGACAACATCATTCAGAAATAATTGTGGAAAAACTGATGAAGTAGTTTGCTCAACACATCCGTGTGGATATTGAATTAAAAACTGTAATCTTCCATTCAAATTGATTGTTGGCATTGACGAAACCTCTAATCTTGCCTTATTACTTCCTGACACTCCAAAAGTTTGCCATGAAATAGTTTTAGTACTATTTGGAGGTAAAATAACATCCGTATACGTACTTGTAACCGGATTAGGGTTTGTCATCTCAATTTCAACATCATAAACCGATTTTTCGCTTCCCGAAGTCGCAATAACCTGAACTTTTGCAATTCCGGTTGCAGAACCCACAACTAAATTAAAATACGCCATTTTTTCGTCGGGCTGGGCAAAAGTCAGTCTTTGCGTTGCGCTTCCCATTACTTTTAATCCAGGGCTTGTTTTAATCTGAATTGAAACGTTTTTAATCTTACTTTCTGTAGCAAAAACCGTAACCGGAATTGTTACTTTTTCTGAAGGTGAAATTTTTCTAGGTAAAGAAGCTAATACCATCAACGGACTACGAACCGGAGTTGCTTTTTCGACACTTCCGTATGCACTTGTACTGGCATCACCCGCAACCACCATAGTTCGAACTGAACCAATGTATTTTGGCAATTTTAGTTCATGTGATTTCGTTTGTCCTTTTTCTAATTTAAATGGCCCGTAATACAACACAACAGGTTTAAAACGGTTTGCTTTTTTAGCTTTTCCACCACCTAAATCCTGATCTCCACCAATACTGAAAATCTGATTTATTTTTCCGCCATAAGCTCCTATTACGTCATCATAAACATCCCATGTTTTTACTCCTAAGGCTTCACGAACGTAAAAACTATCCCATGCATTTGGCGTTTTAAAACGGGTTAAATCCAATAAACCTTCATCGACAACGGCAATCGTATAGGTCATTTCTTTGCCTGTTTTTTCACCTACTTTTACCGTGAATTTTTGCTCTGGTTTTAAAACATCCGGCATCGAAAGTGTTGGTGCCAAAATGGTATTTTTATCAACAACTTCAATAGGCACAATACCGTACATACGAATAGGCGAATCATTCTTGGTCGAAGCGTGTGGCTGTAAAAGTGTAATATTAAAATACACGTTTGGAGCCATCGCCGCCGTAATCGGAATCTCTACTTTAGTTTCTCCTTTTTGTGTTTTCGCCCAAATTGT
Source organism: Flavobacterium sp. C3NV (assembly GCF_046825355.2). Taxonomy (NCBI): domain Bacteria; kingdom Pseudomonadati; phylum Bacteroidota; class Flavobacteriia; order Flavobacteriales; family Flavobacteriaceae; genus Flavobacterium; species Flavobacterium sp. C3NV. Next base: position 121,150 of record NZ_JBKQBJ020000008.1, read on the forward strand.
TTGTACTACTCTTGATCCGTTTTCGATCGAAATTAAAGCGCGACCACCTTCACTTGACGGGAAAGATATTTGCGCTTTTTCGCCTACTGCGTAATTATGTTTATCTGTTGAGAACACTAACATATTTGCCGTAGAAGCATCTCTGTTACGCGTTTTTCCGGACCATATTGGCCAGTCTATATTTACAGTCAATGACGTTGCATGACCATTAGTATCATCAGAAACACGAATTAAATAACGTCCCCATTCTTCATCAGATAATGCAAATTGAAAACTTCCTTTTCCACTGAAATCGGTATCAATTGTAACAGATTTATAAGCTGTTGTTGAGTTCGATGAATTATAATTAGACAAATTATCACTCGAAGAATCCCACCACCATCTCCAGTCTACTTTATAAATTCTTACTTCAAGATTTCTAACTGCTTTTGGTCTTCCGTTTTCATCAACAGTAACGACCTCAAAGCGATTGTTTGCTCTGGTTTCCAGCATTCCGTATTTATTAGGTTCCGGGGATTTAATTCCCACATAAGTTTTATACGGAGAATATGTTGTCGAAATAACATCTGTACTAAAATCTCCTCCTTCTTCATATACTTTTGTAATGAATGAAGCGCGAAGCATTCCTGGCGCCTGACCCTGTAATTTAGGTTCGATATTTACTGTTGCTTTTCCGTTTTCGTTTAATTTCCCTGAGAAAACATTGATTTCTTCTGTACTAAATTTGCGTACCAAATCATCAAAAGTAAACTTCTCATATCCTTTAAAAGTGGTTATTTGTTGAGAAAATTTAGCCTGCATTTCTACATTCAGGTTTTTCGCAATTGCGCCATGAAGCCACGTAACTTCAAGATTACTTGTGTTTGGATATGAAGAAGAAAGCGTTTTTCTGGAGAAATTATTTTTTATTTTTAATCGATTTGGTTTGATCGTTTCGATTTTAATACTCTTGTAAAACTTAGCTCCACCTACGCTTATCATTGCCTCCCAGTTTCCTGTTGGCGCTTCTGAACTTGTAGGCACCACAAACGAATAATGATTTAATTCGTTCGTTCTCTGAATCGTTTGATAGGTCGTTTTTCCGTTAGGATCATTCAATCTAAATTTTATAGGATGTGATTTCGGAAGTTTATTCGCAGCATCATTCAAAATAAAAGACAAATACACATTATCTCCCGGACGCCAAACGCCGCGCTCTCCGTAAATAAATCCTTTTAATCCTTTTTGCAAAGTCTCACCTGCAACATCAAAATTACTTAGTGATAACGAAAGTCCGTCATCGAGTTTTACATAAGTCGACTGATCGCCCAAAGTAACGATTGCAAAATAAGCAAATTTATCAAGCTGAAAAGATACAATTCCTTCGCTGCTGGTGGCTCCTGTAGTTATTTTTTGCTGTTGATAGGTATACAAATCAACTCTGGCATTCGATACAGGTTCTGTAGTAACAATGTTGTTTACGGCAAATAAATACGATTTATTTTCTCCTCTTTTCGCAATAACCCCTAAATCTGTTGCTAAGATATTGGTAGCAATTTTGGCATTGTAATAATACGAGTTTGTACACGGATTTTCACTTTCTCTCCAGTCATAATCTCCGTAATCGTACTCGTAATCATCATACGAGTTTCCGCTATAGTTTACATCATTTTCATCAATCTCTTCTTCGTCTTCATTACTCTCATCTGTTTCAGAAGTTTCGCATTTATAGAGCGAATATTTCTTTTTATACACAAATTCTACTCTATAAATTGCTCCAGGTTCCGGCGTAATTATTTTAGATAAATCTAATGCAAAAGTGTTCCACCTGGTAGGATTTATTAAACCGCTTTCATTTAACTTTAGCGTTGTTTTTGCAATAGGCTGCGCTACTTTTTTAAGATTCTGACTTCCGTTTAATTGATTATATTGAAGAAACTGAAGAATATTGTTTTTGTAGATTTTATAAACCTTTACATCAACAGCACTTAAGTTTACAGCTTCAAAATTCAGTTTTAAATTATTTGAACTTGGTAAAATTGTTCCGTTTTTAATAAAGCGAACACTTGGTTTTATTTGGTCAAAAGTAATTTTTTCCGTGTAATTCGAATCCATCTTTTTACCGTACTGGCTTTCGATTCCTTCAAAAACTTCCAGAAGTAATTCTCCTGTTATAACCGGTTCTGGCGTTTCGTCAGTAACAACCTCAACTACTTCTTCTGCAACTGAATCTACTGCAACAGCGGCAGAATCTACTACAACTGATGAAGAATCCACACTAACATATGCCGGTTCTTGTACCACAACCGGAGCAGGAACTTCTTTTTTAGCGGCAGCTTCATTCGTAAAATACACTTTCAGGACATTTCCCTGAGTAGAAAATTTTAAGTTATTCGTATTTTGAATTGAAACCAAGCCTTTAAAATCTTGTCCTTTTTCTAATGGTTCTGAAAAATTAATTAAAACCGACTGATTACTTCCGTCCGGAACATCAACTTTTACAATTTTAAATTCATTAATGCTTGTAATTGCATAATCTAATTGTCCTTTCTGGTCAATATCAAAATCATTTCCATCGTAAGCAATTTCCAAATTTGTCGCTTCATCATAACGCTGAATACTATCAATTATAAAATTGAATTCTTTAGCAGTTCCTGATTTTTTTTCGAACTTAATTTTAAGATTATTCCCTTTCTGACTGGCCGAAACTAATTTTATAGCCGTTTCAATATCAATATTATCTGCCGTTTTAAGCACACAATTCAAATATTGATATTGTTTACTATACGACTGAATATCTATCGTATTAATTGTAAAATCCTGTTTGATTGTTTTTACCGTGAAGTTGAATTTAGAAAGCGTTGCCTCTTTCTCTTTTGGGAGTGTGATCAGTTTATCTAAGTTTAAAGTCACCTGATATTCTGTTCCCGGGCTTAACTTTTTTTCCGGAATAAAAGCAAGCGTATTGCTCGAAAGCGCAACTACTTTTCCACGAACATTTGGCGAAATATCAAATAAATCATCATCTAATTCCTGATTGACTTTCCAGTCTTTTTTATCGAAAGCCAAAACCACCCGAATATCAGATTCCGAGGAAACAATTCCCCCCGTAAAGCTGACAATATAATCCTTAAATAGTGAAAAATCGGAATTGAAATCGGCAGCAGATTTTCTACCACAAGATTGAAAAATAAAAAAAACACAAAACGCGAGAACTAATCCTTTTACTTTCACTTTTCTATAGAATTATAAGGTTATAAATTCAAAATTGGCAGCACATTTTAACTTTTTACAGTTAAATGCGTAACTATTATTTTGCCAATTATGTTGTAGTAAATATAGATTATTTTTCTAAATAATTTAAGAGGAAAATTCCGCTGAAGCTAATTATTTAAATCCTTAAATTAGAAAAAGGTAATTTAGTTTTATAAGGAGCTATTTCTCCTGAAGTTTCAGGATTTGCTATATCTTTTCCTTACTAAAGAAGCAATAAAAAGTATGCCTCTCCTATCTGGGCGAGGGCATTTGTTTTCGTAAGATGATTTAAAGCTCTGTTCCCAGCTTCGATAAAACATTATCCATCTCAAGAAAATGAGTTTCTGAATTTGAAGCATAAAACAATTGGTTACCAGCCATAATTACAATCACATCATCATCGTAATTACCATAGAAATTTATTCCATCAAGCCATTGTTTAAATGAAACATCCTTGTTAACGAAGTTTTCAGTTATAAAATCGAGTTCATGAGGTTCTAATTCGTAAAATGTATTACAGGGAAACTCTAATGCAAAACCAGCCTGAAGAAAAGCCATTGCTGTAAAAAAATCGGTTAAGGTTTGCGTTTCCGGTTTCCATATTTTTTGATCCTCGCTCATGTAAACCGGCGGATCAGATTTCGACAAATCGTCTTTGTGAATTCCCCAAACACAAGCTCTTTGATTTTCAGAATAAAATATCAAATAATCGTCATGTTTGTAATATTGAAAGCGCTCTGGTGTAATTAATAAATCCTGAGTGTGATTCAGATTTTGAATTTTACCCAATTCCGTATAATAATCCGTAAATACTTTTGGAAGATCTCCAAATATATCCTTTACAACCTGAATTTCATCAGTAGTAAACCCACAAGATTCTGTAATATGAAATAGTTTTTTAATTGTGGAGAAGTCGGTCATGTCATTAATTTATAAAAAATAATTCAGCATATCTTACTTACGTCTTTCAATAAAAAAACGCTTCATTAAATCAGCCGCTTCATTTGCCATAATACCTGAAACAACAGTTGTTTTAGGATGCAATTTTGTTCCCATTGCTATAAAACCACGCTGTTCATCACGGGCGCCAAAAACAATTTTAGAAATCTGGCTCCAATACAAAGCACCGGCACACATTTGGCAAGGTTCAAGAGTAACATAAAGTGTACAATCTTTAAGATATTTTCCGCCCAGAAAGTTTGCGGCAGCAGTTATGGATTGCATTTCGGCATGAGCCGTAACGTCATTCAGTAATTCGGTTAAATTATGACTGCTTGCAATTACTCTGTCTGCAACGACAATTATAGCTCCAACAGGAATTTCGCCTTTCTCAAAAGCCATTTCAGCTTCCTGCAAAGCTTTTTTCATAAAATATTCGTCGGTGAAAGGATTTATCATAATTGCAAAAATAAGGTTTTAGTATTATTTTTTATTACATTTAAATATTGAAATTCAAAACATGGAAAGAAATTTTAAAATAACGATTCCAGAACCTTGCCACGAAAACTGGGATAAGATGACACCAAAAGACAACGGAAGATTTTGTTTAAGTTGTTCTAAAACCGTTGTTGATTTCACGGCAATGCTTCCGGAGGAAATTCAGCAGTATTTTATTTCAAATAAAAATGTCTGTGGACGACTTAAAAGTGAACAGTTAAGCGAAATAAATATTCAGATTCCATCTCAAATATTACACAGCCAGATCCATTATCGAAAAATGTTTTTATTGGCACTTTTTATAGCTATGGGAACTACATTATTTAGTTGTCAAGACAAAGACGGAAATAAGAAAAAAATAGATACAATTGAAGTTGTTGAAGATGTCAAACCAGAACAACATGCTACTACTGGAATTATTTTGATGCCTGTAGACAAACTTAACGCCGAAGAACATTCTCAATTTGAACAAGACGTACCTCAATCTGGACATTACGGAGTTATTTATAATTCAAATGATTTAGACATTGCAGCTGTTCCAAAAAATGGAATAAAAAAATTCAATTCTAATTTTTTAAAAAATCTTATCACAGCAAAACAAGGAGAAATATCCGTTTTATTTGTAATTGAAGGCGACGGAAGTCTTAGCAATTTTAAAATACTTGAAAATACAACGTCAGCAAGTGAAAAAGATATTATCGGAATTTTAGAAAAAACTCCAAAGTGGGTTCCGGGTAAACTAAAAAACAAAATTGTTCGCTCAACTTATGTTTTACCGATTACAATTAAAAAGTAAAACACTGCTAATAGAACCTTATGTCCTAATTAAATTTAAAACCGTAAATTTGCTTTTTACCTTACAATGAAAAGCAACTTACTTTCCAATATATACAATCCAACTGATTTACGCTTATTAACCGAAGCGCAACTTCCTCAAATTGCACAGGAATTGCGTCAATTTATTATAGATGTTGTTTCGGTAAAAGAAGGGCATTTGGGCGCTAGTCTTGGTGTTATTGAACTTACGATTGCTTTGCATTATGTTTTTAATACTCCGGAAGATCAATTGGTTTGGGATGTTGGACATCAGGCTTACGGACATAAAATTTTGACCGAAAGAAGGGAAATCTTTCATACCAACAGGCAAATAGACGGGATTTCTGGTTTCCCTAAAAGAAGCGAAAGTATTTACGATACTTTTGGCGTTGGACATTCCTCTACTTCTATTTCTGCTGCACTCGGAATGGCGATTGCTTCTCAGCTAAAAGGAGATTTCGATAAACAACATATTGCAGTTATTGGCGATGCTTCTATCGCATCCGGAATGGCTTTTGAAGGTTTAAATCACGCTGGAGTTACAGATGCCAATTTACTGGTGATTCTAAATGATAATGCTATTGGAATTGACCCTAGCGTTGGTGCTCTCAAACAATATCTTACTGCTGTAAAAGAGGGAAAGAACCCGAAGAAGAACAACATGATCAAGTCTCTTAACTTCGATTATTCGGGACCAATTGACGGGCATGATATTCCGACTTTAATAAAAGAATTAAAACGATTAAAAGAGATAAAAGGTCCTAAATTCCTTCATATTGTTACCACTAAAGGAAAAGGCCTGCAACAAGCTGAAGAAAATCAGGTAAAATATCATGCGCCTGGGAAATTTGATGCTTCAACAGGGGAGATTATTTTAAAATCTGAAGAAAATTTACCTCCTAAATATCAGGATGTTTTTGGACTGACCATTTTGGATTTAGCCAGAAAAAACGATAAAATCATCGGAATTACACCTGCAATGCCATCTGGTAGTTCTTTAAAGTTCATGATGGATGAAATTCCCGAACGTGCTTTTGATGTAGGAATTGCTGAGCAACATGCCGTGACGCTTGCTGCGGGAATGGTAACTCAAGGCATGATTGTGTATTGCACCATTTACTCTACTTTTTTACAACGCGCTTACGATCAGGTTATTCACGATGTGGCTTTACAAAACTTACCGGTTATTTTTTGTATCGATCGTGCAGGTTTGGTTGGCGAAGATGGCGCAACACATCATGGCGTTTTTGATATTGCTTATTTACGGGCCATTCCAAATATGATTATACATGCTCCAATCAACGAAATTGCACTGCAAAACATTTTATATACGGCCCAATTAGGATTAAATCATCCTATTGCGATTCGATATCCGAGAGGTAGAGGCGTTTTACCAAATTGGGAAGTAGAAAATTTCGGACATTATGAAGAAATTATTATAGGACAGGCTAGTCAATTAAAACCCGGAACAAAAACATCTGTTTTATCTACCGGAACAATTGGAAATAATGTCACTTTAGCGATTAATGAATGTGACAACTCCGAGTCAATTGCACACTATGACTTTCCATTTATCAAACCATTAGATATCAAATCATTGATTAGTATTTTCAATACTTTCGAAAGGATTATAACTGTTGAAGAAGGGACTATAAACGGAGGTTTTGGAAGTGCTGTTTTAGAGTTTGCAGCAGCGCATAATTTTAAAAATAAAATAGAAATTTTAGGCGTTCCTGATGTCTTTATTGAACATGGAACTGCAAATCAATTACAACAATTATGCAAAATAGACGTTAAAAGTTTGATAAATCTTTTTTCAACCGATACAAAATAATTATTTTGCACTACCAAAAAAAACTAAAATCATAATGAAATTATTGCGTTCTACCCTTTTGCTTCTATTGCTTTTGTGTACCTCACATAACTTTGCTCAAATCATACAAACGACTTTAGCGCCTAATCAGCTGCCGCCGCCACCTTCTAACTGGACTAAGAAAAATCAATTGGGATTTGACATTTCCGAAATTGCTTTTGTGAACTGGAGCGCGGGGGGAACAAGTTCTATCTCAGGTTTGTTTAAGGGCGAATTTGGAAGAACTTACATCAAAGGAAATCATAAATGGGCGAACGAACTTATCATAAAGTATGGTTTAAATAAACAAGACGGTACCGAATTAAGAAAGACTGATGATGCTGTGATGCTGAATTCTACTTACGGATTCAGAAAAGATACGATTTCGAATTGGTATTATTCGGCTAAATTTAATTTCAATACGCAGTTTACGAACGGATATAATTACCCAAACAGAGATATTGCTATTTCGAAACCTTTTGCACCAGCCTATGTATTTTTGGGAGCTGGAGCTGAAAACTCAAATAAAAAGAAAAACAGAACGTTTTACTTCTCTCCTATTACGTTAAAAACTACTTTGGTGTTAGATCAGGATTTGGCCAACCAAGGATCTTTTGGTGTTAAAAAAGCAATTTATGCTCCGGATCCTATGGATCCTAATTCTCAAATTATAGTTGAAAACGGACAAAAAGTAAAAGCCGAATTTGGTATTTTACTAACTGCATATATGAAAAACGAAATTTTCAAAAACATTTTCTACGAGAACAGATTAAGCTTATACACCGATTATTTGAACAAATTCGGAAATGTCGACGTAGATTATGATACTCGTTTAGATCTTGTTGTAAACGCTTATGTGAAAGCAAATATTGGTATTCATTTGGTTTATGATGATGATATTAAAACTAAAAAAGATGTTGTTGACCCAACTACAGGATCGACTTCTCAGGTAAACGACGGACCAAGAGCGCAGTTAAGACAAGTTTTGGGCGTAGGTTTAGTATATGCTTTTCAATAAAACAGTATCGCTATTAAGCAAAAAAATACCCGATAGAAATTGTTTCTATCGGGTGTTTTTTTATATCAAAAAGGAAAAGATGATTTAATTCTTTTTTCTTCCGTTAATGGTTTCGAATAATTCTAATGCATTTCCATCGGTTAAAAGCGAAACGTAATGACAAATATGAAGCAAACGTTCGTATAAATTCTCTTTTTCTAATTGATGCTTTTCCGGCAACATTTTCAAAATTAATTTATCATAGTTGGAAGCAGTTCCTTCGTATTTATTATTAAAAGCAGTAATAAATTTATCCAATAAAGTCTGAATGATTTGATAACCCACAATTTCTTTCTCTATAACCTCGCGGCTCTGATAGATTTTATCAACGCTTAAATTGATGATATCATTCATTTGTGCTTTGTATTTGCTTTTATCTGTTAAAGCAAAAGGGAATTTTCCGGCCAGAATTGCTTCTTCATTTTCAATAAAAACATTTACGGCGTCGTTGATTAAAGTTCCAATTGCAAGCGCACGTAAATAACTAATTCTATCTTCTTTGGTGGTTAAAGTCTTGTACTTCGCAACTCCAATATTGTCTTTTACCAGTTTGATTAAATATTCTAAAGCATAATCTTCAGATACCAATCCTAAGTTTATTCCGTCTTCAAAGTCAATGATGGTGTAACAAATATCATCTGCTGCTTCCACCAAATACGCTAAAGGATGTCTTTCAAAACCAATGTCATCTCCGGATTTATTGGCAATCATGCCCATATCTTTGGCTACTTCTTCAAAGAATGCTTTATCCGTCTGGAAGAAACCGTACTTTTTATCGGCGATATCATTTGTTGGTTTTTTAGGTAAGCTTTCTTTTGGATATTTCATAAAAGCACCTAAAGTAGCATAGGAAATTCTAAGTCCACCCTCGATTCCCGGACGACTTGCCGTAAGAACCGAAAATCCGTTTGCATTTCCTTCAAAATCAATTAAATCCTGCCATTCTTTGGCGGTTAACTGATCTTTGTATTTTAAACCGTTTCCTATCGAAAAATATTCTCCAATGGCTTTCTCACCAGAATGTCCAAAAGGCGGATTACCAATATCGTGTGCCAAAGAAGCCGCAGCTACAATAGCGCCAAAATCATTCATATGATAACCGTGAATTTCTTTTAAGTGAGGATATTTTTCAATGATTTTTTTTCCAACTAAACGCCCAAGAGAACGTCCTACCACCGAAACTTCTAAACTATGCGTAAGTCTCGTATGCACAAAATCTATTTTAGAAAGCGGAATAACCTGTGTTTTATCCTGCAGTGATCGAAATGCAGCCGAAAAGATAATTCTATCATAATCAACCTCAAAACCCAGTCGGGTATCGTCTTGTTCTACACGTAATCTCTTGCTAGTATCGCCTTGGCGTTTGAGTGATAAAAGTTGTTCCCAGTTCATTTTTGTATTTTAGAATTCAGATTGTAGATTGTAGATTTCTCATCTAAGCGTCAAAAATACGTTTTATTTAGGATTTCATTCAACAAAATATAGTATTTAAAAGATAAACCTCCTGTATATTCAGGCTACACACAACTTGCTACTTGAGTATGACATTTTTGAAATATTTACTAAAAATAGCAAATGCTTCTGCTTTACTTTCTGGTGTTGGTGCTGCAGTATCTTTAAGTGCATAAGGCATATTAAGCAATTCCCATTTTTGAGATCCGAGCTGGTGAAACGGAATAATCTCTACGCGTTCAACCGTTTTATAATTGGTAAAATGTTGTCCCCATTCTTCCAGATATTCTGGTTGGTCTGTCCAGCCGGGAACTAAAACATATCTTAACCACATTGGTTTTCCTGTAGATTCTCTATAAGCAGCAACCTCCAGTGTATTTTTATTCGTCAAACCAGTTAATTTATGATGTATCTCGTCATTAATATGTTTTACATCCAATAATAAAAGATCCGTATTATCAAAAAGTTCCTGTGCCTGATGATTATTTAGTCTTCCGTTGGTATCAAGACAAGTATTGATTCCCTGTTCGTGCAATAATTTAAAAAAATGAAGCAATTTGTTTCTTTGGAGTAAAGGTTCCCCACCGGAAACTGTAACTCCTCCGGTTTTACCAAAATAGCTTTTCTGGCGAACAGCTCTTTTTACCAGTTCTTCTATTTCGACCAAAGAGCCTCCTTTTACATCGAGTGTATCAGGATTCTGGCAATACAAACACCTAAACTGACATCCCTGTGCAAATACCACCATTCGAATACCGGGACCATCATGCGTGCCAAAGGTTTCGAGAGAGTGTATTCTTAAATGATCAGGATCATCAATATTTAATTTAGCGGCTTCAATATCTTGTAATTGAAAATACATAGTTTCTTAAATGAAATTAAAATAATAATAACGAATTGGGGTAATTATTTTAACACATAGAAACATAGCTTTTCTATACTTAAAAAGGCATTTCACTTATTTGAAATACACATAAGCTATCTATGTGAAAGAAATGAGTTTCTTTTGTCTCCTTCTTTTGCCTATAAAATCTATCTTTCTATGTGTTTAATTTTTTTATTAATTACACCCAACAAGTTAATAATAATAAATAAAAAATAGGCTGGCTATTTTTAGCCAACCTATCTCTGATTCACGCTTGGCCTGTTTTACATTGCTTCGTGAAAAGTACGCGCTATAACTTCAAGTTGATGCGCTCTTGATAATCTCACAAAATTAACAGCATAACCTGAAACTCTTATGGTCAATTGTGGATGATTTTCAGGATGATTATAAGCATCTTGAAGCGTTTCGCGATTTAATACGTTCACATTTAAGTGATGCGCCATTTGTGCAAAATAACCATCTATTGTGTTAACCAGATTTGTTACTTGTTCTTCTCTGGTATCTCCTAATGATTTCGGGATCATAGAAAACGTGTTAGAAATACCATCTTGTGCATCATTGTAATCCAGTTTTGCAACAGAATTTAAAGAAGCAATTGCTCCACTAGAATCACGTCCGTGCATTGGGTTTGCTCCCGGTGCAAAAGACTCACCATCTTTACGTCCGTCAGGAGTTGCTCCTGTATTGGTTCCGTACATTACATTAGACGTAATTGTCAATAATGAAAGAGTTGGTGTTGCATTTTTATATGCAGTATGTTTTCTAAGCTCTTTGATAAAGAAAGCTGTAATTTCCTGAGCAATAGAGTCGACTCTGTCATCATCATTACCAAACTTAGGATAATCACCTTCAATATTAAAATCTACTGTAATTCCGTTTTCATTTCTGATTGGTTTTACTTTCGCATATTTTATTGCTGATAACGAATCGGCAATAATAGAAATCCCTGCTGCACCATAAGCAATATCAACATGCGGATCAGAATCAATCACCGCCATTTGCGCTCTTTCATAATAATACTTATCGTGCATATAGTGAATAATATACATAGACTTAGCATATACTCTCGCTACTTCTTTCAGCGTACGTTTAAACACATTGCTTACTACATTATAATCTAATACTTCGTCATGAATAAACGGAATATCTTTCATGATTAATGCTCCGCCACGTTCTTCTCTACCTCCGTTTATAGCGATCAATAATGCTTTAGGCAAATTGGCACGTGCTCCAAAGTGCTGAATAGATTTACCAATTTCCTGATGCGATACACAACAAGCAATTCCGTAATCATCAGAACCTCTGTTAGGTCTCATCAAATCATCATTTTCGTATTGAATTGATGATGTATCAATTGACACTTGCGCACAGAAATCCTTAAATCCTTGTGGAAGATCGTCTGACCATAAAACTGTTAAGTTTGGTTCTGGAGAAGCTCCTAAATTATATAATGTCTGAAGGAATCTGAATGAAGATTTGGTTACTTTCGTTCTTCCGTCATTAAACATACCACCAATACATTCTGTTACCCAAGTTGGGTCTCCACCAAATATTTCATCATAAGCTCCAGGTCTTAAATGGCGTACCATTCTCAATTTCATTACAAACTGATCTACCAATTCCTGAGCTTCAAATTCGGTAAGTGATCCTTCTTTCATATCTCTTTCTATATAAATATCAAGGAATGAAGATACGTTTCCTAAAGACATTGCTGCTCCATCCTGCTCTTTTACCGCAGCCAAATAAGCAAAATAAACCCATTGTACCGCTTCTTTTGCATTTTGCGCAGGAAGTGAAATATCAAAACCATAATCAGCAGCCATTATAAGCATATCCTGCAAGGCACTAATTTGAGCAGAAATCTCTTCACGCAAACGAACTTTATGTTCGGTCATTTCGCCACCAACTCTATTATGATCTTCTCTTTTAAAAGCAATAAGCTGATTAACTCCATACAACGCCATACGACGGAAGTCACCAATGATACGTCCGCGGGCATAATTATCAGGCAAACCTGTTAATATATGTTTAGAACGATAATCTCTGATTTCTTTATCATAAGCATCAAAAACTTTTTCGTTATGATTTTTAGCGTAGTTAAAAATATCTATTACACGATCAGAAACTTGTAATCCTCTTTCTTTTACCGCAGATTCAACCAATTTAATCCCTCCAAAAGGTTTCATTGCTCGTTTTAACAATTCATCTGTTTGTAAACCAACAACAACTTCGTCTTCTTTACTAATGTAGCCTGGTTTAAATGCATTAATAGTTGATATTGTTTCTACATCAATTGCTGAACATCCGTTATTTGCTCGCTCTTTTAATAAAGCTTCTTTACAGATATCCCACAATTTTGTAGTTTTTGCTGATGGTCCCGATAAAAAAGAAGAATCCCCTTCATAAGGCGTAATGTTTTTTAATACAAAATCCTGAACGTTCACTGATGCCCCCCATTTTCCGGGTGTAAATACCATTTTTTCGACACTTGCTTTCATAACTCAAAATAATTTAATTGCGTTTATTATATACTCAAATTTAGACACTTTTTTCGCTCAAAACCATGACAATAATCATAAATGGAGCTTATTTTTATAAAATTCGTAATTATTTACTATAAGTAAGCTTTTGTTTCAATATTAAGCATATTATGGCAGTAAACATTAAAATTCCGGCGAACAAATAAAAAATCGTTGTATAATCTTTAGTCAGCCCAATTAATCCTGGTCCAACAAAAGCAGCTACCGACCAGGCTATCAATATAAAACCAAAGGGTGAGCTCATTTTATTTGGTCCATAAATATCCTTAACAAAAGCCGGAATCGTTGCAAATGCCCCGCCATAGCAACTTATAATAATGAATATCATGATTTGAAATAAAATGGGAGAATTGGTATGACTTAAAACTAAAAAGCAACATGCTCCTATTGTGTAAAACAAAAAGAAAGTTGACCATCTGCCAATTTTATCAGAGATACTGGACCAGAACAATCTTCCAAATCCGTTAAAAAAACCAATAAAAGCAACAAAATTAATCGCCTGGCTATCCGTAATATGAATTAATTGTTTTGCCATTGGCGCTGCAATAGAAATTAAGGCAATACCGCAAATTGTATTAAAAAAAAGCATCAGCCAAAGACCGTAAAAACGAACGTCTTTTAATAATACTTTTAAAGGAATAGTAGCATTATCCTGTACCGTATTTTCGATCTGAATACTGGAAACAGGAAGCAAAAGAAATAATGACGCCAATACCATTATTAAAAAATAAGCACTGCCTAATAAATAAAAAGCTCCCGGAACACCCAGTGAAGCTGTTAGAGGCAAAATAAGTCTTGATGCCAATATAGAACCCACGGCAAAAGACATAATAACCAATCCGCCTGCAAATCCTGGTTTTTCAGGAAACCATTTTACAACAACCGAAATAGGCGTAATGTAACCAAATCCTAAACCTATGCCGCTTATTACGCCATAAAATAAATAAAACAATAGTAATGACTTTTCTGCAATAGCAAATCCGCTGCCTATTAATCCTGCACCAAAAAATAATGCAGCGAGTAATCCGGCTTTTTTAGGACCAATTCTTCGAACAAATTTTTGCATGAAAGCAGCCGTAAGACCTAAAAAACAAATGGCTAAACTAAAAGAAAGTTTTAATTGATGCGCATCCCAGCCATTCAATTCATGAATAGGATTAATCCAGACACTGTAAGCGTAAATCGAACCTATTGACAATTGCAATAACATTCCTGCCGATGCAACTATCCATTTATTTATTTTTATCATAAGGCGACATATTTAATATGCGTCTTACAAATTTAGAAGTCGAAATTTACAGAAAACGTGATTTTTATCTTGTTTCTATTAAAATACCAAGAAAAATTCACGAAAACGTTGTAAAAAAAATTAAAACTCTAATCCAGTACTATGTTTTATTTCTGCCATCACAAAAATACTGTTGGTGTTTCCTATGTTTTCTATAGTTGATAATTTATTCATTACAAAATCCTGATAACTAGTCATATCCTGAACCTCTAAAACACAAAAAAAGCACTCCAATTGGAGTGCTTTTTCTGAAATTGAATATATAATTTAAGATTAGAAGTTTTTAGAAACTCCAATATTAAATGTTTGTCCAAAGTTGAAGTAGAATTTACTAACATCTGGTCCGTTATTATCATAACTCAATGTTTCATATCCTAAACCACCAATACTGAAGTTAAGACCAAAACCTTTTTTCATGTTAATGAAAAGAGCTGGAGTTACACCTACATACATACCATCTGCTTTAGATTTTGAATAAGCATTTGCAGGACCATATACTTTAGATTTTTCATTTTGAAAACCAGCACCCATATCAGCAAAAATAGAGAAAGTTTGGCTCAAAGGCACTGAATAACGAACAAATGCTCCTATTTTGAAATTATTATTTTTAATTTCTGTAGTTGCAGTTTCGTTTTTAGCAGAAGCTACTGTAAATTCACCTCCAACAGTCCAGTTGTCATTAAATTGGTAACCAACTTTAGGAGAAAAGCTAAATGAATTTTTTGTTGTTTCACCAAATTGAAATTCTGATTTTTCAGAAGTGAATCCGATGTTTCCGCCAACTAAGATTGTTCCTTTTTGTGCATTTGCAAAGCTAAACATAGCTAAAGCCAGAATAAGTAAAATTTTTTTCATTGTAAATATTTTTTTTAATTACTACTGCTTTAGCAATAACGATGCCGTTGCTGTTGGCCTTTAAGTTTTTTTTATGATTTCTTTAAAAGACAAAATCGTAGCAATCGATCGTATTTCTGTTTACTTTTGTAGCAAATAAA
The DNA here is from genome assembly GCF_046825355.2 of Flavobacterium sp. C3NV. Taxonomy (NCBI): domain Bacteria; kingdom Pseudomonadati; phylum Bacteroidota; class Flavobacteriia; order Flavobacteriales; family Flavobacteriaceae; genus Flavobacterium; species Flavobacterium sp. C3NV. Next base: position 136,707 of record NZ_JBKQBJ020000008.1, read on the forward strand.
AAGTCATGTCGATAGAAGTAAACAACATATCAAAAAGTTACGGAACTCAAAAAGCATTAAATTCAATTTCGTTCTCTATTCAAAAAGGAGAAATCGTTGGATTTCTTGGTCCAAATGGAGCAGGAAAATCTACTTTAATGAAAATTTTGACGACTTATTTACTTGCCGATGGCGGTTCAGCCCTTGTAAATGGTCATGATGTCATGACGAGCGCAAAGTCAGTTCAACGTTCTATTGGCTACTTACCGGAACATAATCCGTTATATCTGGATTTGTATGTTCGTGAGTATTTGGCTTTTAATGCCGATGTTTATCAGGTTCCAAAATCAAGAATTGAAGAAGTCATTCAACTGACAGGACTGACACCGGAAAGCCATAAAAAAATAGGACAGTTGTCTAAAGGATACCGCCAGCGTGTGGGACTTGCGAATGCTTTATTGCACAATCCGGATGTTTTGATTCTGGATGAACCTACTACTGGTTTGGACCCGAATCAGTTAATGGAAATTCGTAACGTAATTAAAAATGTTGGAAAAGATAAAACCGTTTTTTTATCAACTCACATTATGCAGGAAGTCGAAGCCATTTGCGATCGTGTCATTATTATTGACAAAGGACAAATTGTTGCCGATAAAAAATTAAATCATTTAGTATCTGAAGATAAAGAACAAGTTATCGAAGTAGAATTTGATTATCAGATTCAGGAACAACTTCTGGCAAAACTTGAAAACATTACTGCATACAAAAATATTCACGATATGATCTGGGAACTGACTTTTGTTGCCGAAAAAGATATGCGCCCGGCTATTTTTGATTTTGCCAACGAAAATGGCTTAAAAACATTACAACTCAATCAGAAAAATAAAAATCTGGAAGCTGTTTTTAGAGAAATTACTAAATAGCGTTTTTCAGTTTACAGTCTCGGTTTGCAGTCGCAGTTTACAGATAAAAGTCAATTCTTTCATTATAAAGGATTGGCTTTTTTTTGTAATGCTTCTGATGTTACTTTCACTAATTATTTTTACCGCAGAGAACACAAAGATTTTTATATAAAAATGCCTTAAAAAGCACAGAGTTCGCAAAGCTAAGTTAATCCAATCCCGATAACTATCGGGATTGCGAACTTTACTTTTAAAAGCTAATCGAAAAAACTTAACGTGCCTTGCGGTAATTTTTTTCCACTTTACAGCTTTGGGATTGATCTATTACTTTTTTAAACGCAGGCTTGGTTTTACTGGCTTTATTGTCAAAATTTGGTTTTCAGAGTACATTTTATTCATTTTTAATAAATCGCGAAAGGCTAATTATCAATTTGTTATGATATCGCAGGCAAATTTTAACTATTTTTATTTAGACTTGTTATAAATAGTATTATATTTGAACATTGAAACTTCAAAATACCACTCAAATGTTCTCTGTATTCAGCCTTATTTCATCTTATTTTTCGAAACTATCTAAGTATTTTTTATTTCTTTTAAAACTACTTTCTGATAAATTAGAACAAATCGTTTTAGACTGAGCATTTCTTCTTGAATGATTAAGTCTTCTCCCCACAAATCTGGCATCACATAAAAAGCCTTACTCCCAAAAAAATCAAATCCAAATATCATGAAGAATATTATAACATCTATTATGCTTGCATTTTCGGTCTACGGTTATTCGCAGACAGAAAAAGAAACGGACAGTATTGTCGAAACTTCTATCAATGCATTAGATGAAATTGTAATTACAAAAAAGAAAGTTTTATATACCCAAAAATCAGACAGATTAGTTTTTAATGTCGAAAACAGTATTGTTTCTGAAGGCGGAACGGCATTAGATGTTTTATCGCGTGCTCCGGGTGTTGTCGTGTCTCAGGATGGCGAATTATCGATTCGCGGACAACAAGGTGTTGGCGTAATGATCAATGGCAAATTGACCCAGCTTTCGCAAAAGGAACTGGCCAATTATTTAAAATCGACCACTTCATCAAATATCAAACAAATAGAGGTGATTACCAATCCTTCCTCTAAATATGACGCCACCGGAAAAGCGGGAATCATTAATATCATTTTAAAGAAACCAAATGCGGGCGGACTTAAAGGAACTGTTTTTACCAATTATGGAAGAGGCCGAAAAAACAGAACCAATTCTGGTGCCAACTTAAGTTACAATAAAGAAAAATTTGGCGTTTACGGAAACTACAGCTATACTTTTAGAGGTGAAGAAGAACGTAAAGAATTTGACCAAAATCAATATACTGATGCAAGCCGCCAGACTATTTCGACAAAAAACCATCAAACCTCAACAACTGATGAACCACTGACTTCGAACAATTTTAAAATAGGGACAACATACGAAGTTTCTCCTAAAACGAATTTAGAAGTCTATGTTGATGCTAAATTGGGGCGCTACGAAAACATCGCCAATGGTAGAAACACCTTGCTTAACGCTACAGATCAGGTGCAATTTGATGCTTCGACTTATAATGACAGTAAAGAGAAATGGAATGATTATACGTATGCATTCTCCGGGGTTCATAAATTTAATACAGAAGGAAAAAATATGTCTTTTGATTTTGAATATGAAACTTCGAAATTCAGATCGAATCAGTTTCAGAGTGCTACAAATATAGATCCTTTGAGCACCAATAACATTAGTGACCGAAGAGGTTTTATCCCGTCGCAATTGAAGGTTTTTACCGGAAAAGTAGATTTTACAAATCCGCTGAAGGAAAAACAATCTATCGAATGGGGTTTTAAAGCCAGTGTAAAAAACAACGATAATCCATCGGTTTACGAATACAATAACAATAATCAATGGATTGTAGATCTTAATTCGACCAATCATTTTGAATATAAAGAACAAATTTATGCGGCTTATGCCAACTTTAAGTATCAAATGGAAAAATTGAATATTCAGGGTGGTTTACGTACTGAATATACTGCGATAAACATTTTACAAAAAACGCTGAATGAAGAGCATAAAGACGATTATTTAAAATGGTTCCCGAGTGTTTCTATGAAATATGAACTGAGCAGCAATCATTCGATACATGCTTCGTATAGTAAAAGAATCAACAGACCAAGTCAGTTCGATTTGAATCCGTTTCGTTTTTATGATGATTCGTTTAATTACTCTCAGGGAAATCCGAATCTGGTTCCTGAAATTACACATTCTGCAGAAATTGGTTATGCCTGGAAAAGTGCTTTTATGGCATCATTATATTTCAGCAAAACCAAAGATGTTTTTACCGAAGTGTATGTTTATGATCCGGCCAATAATACTACGGTAACTTCTCAGATTAATGTTGACAAGTCTTATAATTACGGAGCCAATATTACCAATACGGCCGAAATTTATAAATGGTGGTCTGTAAATACGCTTTTTAATATTTTCGAAAATAAATTTATGGGCAATGTAGTTAATACAGACAAAATCGACCCAATTGTAACCTTGAATTTAAGCGTTCAAAACTCCTTTACCATTACAGAAAGTTGGAAAGCCGAAGCTAACGCCCAGTATCAGTCAAAATCGAATCTTGGTATATATGAACGAGATGCTTTCTTTGATTTCAGTATCGGAATTTCGAAACAAGTGCTTGCCAAAAAAGGCAACATCAAACTTAATGTTACTGATATTTTCAATACCAATAATTTTCACATCAATTCAGTTATTGCACAAACGAGCATCAACAAAAGGTATGACCTTGATAACCGTATTGCCACAATAGCGTTCACATACAGAATTTAATATTTTGGATTTTTAGTTTCCCCTTGTTTTTGTTTTTTTTTGATGGAAAAGAGCCTGTTGTAGTTAGCGGGCTCTTTCTGTTTTTATTTGATAAATTACTTGCGAATGTTGGCGAAGATGGCACACGGATGACACGGATTTAAACGGATTTACGCTGGTTTATTTTTACTGTTTTATATTACACGAATGTCAGACTGAGCAAAGTCGAAGTCCCGTACGCTGAGTCACTTTGTGGGACTTCGACTTCGCTCAGTCTGACAAACGGAAATATTCACCTGAACAATTTGTTTTGGGTTGATACTTCCCTTCAGTTCTTAAACAAGAAAAAGTCTTTTGAAGAATGTTACTTCTATCAAAAGACTTTTAGTACTAACCAACAAAAAAGTAAATAAAATTAAAGCCGAATTATGCTTTGGCTTTTTGTTTTTTCTTTCTTCCCCACCAGATATAAAATCCGGTAACAGGTAAACTGGCGCATATCAAGCTGCCTATAAAATAGACAATTTTAGTTGGCATGCCTCCAATTGCACCAATATGAAGACTATAATTGGATCGCATTAACCATTTTGAAAAAGGGGCATCGCCAATGTAGTCCTGCGAACTTGGAAGTAATTCTAACGTTTGGGAATTAAAGTATAAATCTCTCCAGACTCCTTTATTCATATCTGTACAGGCATAGAAATCATCTTTTGGTTCATCCGGAAAATGAATGATAACGGCTTCTTTATTTTCCTTCGCAATTTCTGTTCTTACTTTCTTCCAGATAATATCGGCTCCAGCCAATTTATCTAATTGCTGTTGCGATAAAGTATCTTTTTTTACTGCAACAACTTGTTCTTTCTTGTCTTTTTCATCAGCCCATCCTCCGGCTATCCAATAGGTATTTTCTCGTAACCAGTGAAAACTCATCAACAGTCCTGTAAAAGCAATAAGTACAGCCAAAATCAACGTATAAAATCCCATAACATTATGCAAATCATAATTAAGGCGTTTGAATTTAGCGTCCCATTTTATTTTAAAACTAGCGTTTCGGGTTGTTTTATTCCATTTTTTCGGAAACCAAAGTATCAGTCCGCTTATGAGCAAAAAGAAGAAGACAACCGTTGCCCAAGCTGTTATTTGAGAACCAATTTCACGCTCTAACCAAAGATTACGATGCCCTTCATCCATAAAATGAAAGAAATCTTCATGATGTACCATTCCGGTAATTTTACCGTTATACGGATTTACATAAATCAACGAATCCGATTCGATATCGACCTTAATTGATTTATCTAAACCATTATACCAAACGCCATGAATTTCTTTATTAGGCAATGCTTTATGAACAGCAGCGTAAATTTTTGAAGGCGGTAATAATTTCTCCTGACCTTCAGCTTCGACATTTAGATACGGTGAAGTTAGCGCTTTGATTTCCTGTTCGAAAACCAAAATACAACCGGTAATTCCCATAATAAACACGATTATTCCCGATGCTAACCCAAGCCATAAATGCAACCAGGCATTGATTTTACTAAACCGTGATTTTTTATTTTTTTTATTTTTTGATTCTGATGATGAAGAAAACATATTTAAAGGAATATAAAAGATAAAAAACCACAAGCCACCTAAATGGCCTGCGGTTCAAAAAAATAATATAGTATTTGTGATCTTTTTATTTAGATTATTTCAAATTATCTAAACGTAAAATATAATCATAACCTCCAACAATTTCTACACCCGGTGTTACAGCACCTGTTGTAGTATTCACTTCCCAAACATAATCTTTAGTAGTTTCAGCATTCACCTGAATAAATACTTTACCATCAGATGTAATTACATTTTGTAACTGGCTTCCTTTATCTGCAGGTAAATCTAATTTTTTAATTACCGAGTTTGTCGCGATATTAATCAAGGCAAATTTAGTATTAAACAATGTCGAAGGACTTGCTGCTACTATTTTTGAATCTATGTATTTAACAATTGCTTTACCATTACCAACATACCAGAATCCACTTGCAGTTTCTCCTCCTAAGGCAGTACCAAGGTTAAAATTATAAGAAGCATCAATTGCACTTGCACCTTTTTTAATTCTAAATATTTTTGTTGGACTTTCTTTAGTAGTCATCCAATCAGCAAAAAACATCATATAAACGTCACCAGATTCGTCTGTAGTAGAAGTTGGCATCCACATATTAGAACCTCCATTACCATCAGCATCAGTGCTTTCGATAACTTTTTCAACAGCGAAACTTGGATAAGTTACAACTGCAATATTCATACCTGGTTTAGCAAGTGCTGGCCAAACACCCATATTAGAGAAAGCTACATATAACTTTCCGTTTGAATATTCAACATTACCCTGATTGTAAGCGCTAAATCCTGCTGCAATCGCTGGCAATGCCAATTCTCCATTTTTAATTTCAAGTGTTGTAGCGTTTACAACAGTATACAATACTTTGGTTGCATCTCCATTCGTACCAATCAATATTAAGGTGTTGTCATCTACCCATGTATAACAATTTATAGATTTTTGGTAAGTAAAAGGCACTTCTTTTACAACAGCCAATTGATTATTCTTAAATTCGAATTTAGTCATTTTACCAAAGTTAGAACTTGTACTTGGGTAGTAATAAAATCCGTTTTTGGCAATAATTCCATAATCTGCCTTGCTAGTCACTTCGGCACCATTACCAACTAAACTAACACTACCTTTTGTCAAATCATCAACTCCTACAATGTACTGTGTTGTATTTGGCCAGCTACCTAATTGCAGCCATAGTGCATAATCAGCTTTTCCATCGCTTCCAGAATCGTCATTTCCAGAATCATCATTGCTAGAGCAGGAAATAGTTGTACCCATTATTAGCGTACTAATAAATAGAAAATAAAAAGAGGGTTTAATTAATCGTTTCATGTTTAAATGTTTTATATGTAGTTATTAAAAAATAATTTCGTTCAATGTTATTTTAGGAAATAGTGAAATTTAATTGAAAATGAGCGCCCTTGCTTTTGTAGTCTAAAATTATCATAAGCCAGATCATTTGTTAAATTATTACACTCTAATGAAATATTATACCTTCCTTCATTCATAGAATAAGAAACAGATGCATTTTGTATGTATTGATCAGGAATTATACTTTTTCCCTCTTTTGTCCCGTAGTTTTCCCATGTAAGGTAGTACCAGTGAGTATATTGTAAATCCCAATTAAACTGTAGATTATTTCCTTTTTTAATGAAGTCAGATTTTCTATATCCTAAATTTGCATTACCAAACATCCAGGGTCTGTTAGGCAAGTCATCTTTGTAGGTAGCTGATATTGTTCCTGAATTTGATCCATTAGGATATTTTGTGTTGTCGACCGTGCTTTGATAAGTAAAATTTATTCCGGCGTTTATTTTATTTTGATAATTGTATTTAATATCAGCCTCAAGTCCTTTGATCAGAACATTTGATGTGTTTTCGAATCTGCTTATTTGACTATTTGATTGATAAACAACTGCAGAAATAAAGCCTTTTGCATTTCTTAAATATCCTCCTGTTTCAACAAAAAAATGGTGATTTTCCGCTTCATTCTTCCAATAAGCTCCCACATTATAATTGTTACTATTCTCTGGCTTAAGGGCAGGATTTGCTACAACCGAGTACCCATTACCAAATACTTCATCTACTCTTTGTAAGCGATATGCTTTTTCATAAGATGCTTTTACTCCTATAGATGGTGTTATTTTATAGCGTGATGCAATTCCATATCCGGTATAACCATTGTTATCTTTAACGGTTTGCCCTGCTCCACTTCCGGAATCAGTAATAGCAAAAGGTTGTTCTAACAACATACCGTAGTATTTTCCGAAAAACGTGTTGGTCAGTTTTTCTTCGAAGAAATTCTGTTGATAGGATAATCCTATAATATTTTTTGTAAGTTTCCCTGGATTATGATCTTTATCCGTAAGCAATTCGTCATAAGTTTTGTTGTCTACCTTATCTAAAGTATAGTTAAGGCTTAACGAATTATTATCGTTTATTTTATAGCTAAGATTCGATCCAATAAAATATTTTGGACGTTGAATATTCCATTTAGTTGCCGGTCCTCCCATTTCTGAAGAAGTAGTAGGTACATAACTTCCATCCCAATAATATTTTCTAAACGCAGTATCTGTAATAGTATATTGATCGTCTGAATAGGAAGAAAAAAAGCTTAAATCAAGATCTTTTGTAAACAAATTCTTTTTTAAATATCGTAGTGAAAATGAATAAGCATCTCCACCTCTACGCACCTGACCGTATACTACGTCTTGGTTAGTACCTGTCTGTATTCCTTTTTCTGTTGCCGAATAACTTCCTCCAACAAAGAACACATCAGCCCAGGATTTATCAACAAAACCTAATTCTGCTTGTCCCATAGCAGCCTTATATTGATCATTGAATCTTTTAAAATCACCATTAACAAAACGAGAATTATCTTTATCAATAACTTCTATTACCTGTACATCTCTCATTTTATAATCATTATCAGAATAATTTAAAAAACCGGAAGCTTTAAAAGTAAGTCCTGATTTTTTATTACGAACCTGACCTGTTAATGAGGCACTATGTGTATTAAAAGATCCAAAACTGTATGACATATCAAAATAATCTGATATTTGCTGATTCGTAATTATATTTACAGCGCCACCAAGAGCATCAGAACCTAAGTTTACCGGCACTACACCTTTATAGACTTCAATTCTTTCAGATAAATTAACTGGTATGTTGTTTAACGACATTGAGCTTCCCATTATATCCAAAGGCACGCCATCTATAAAAAACTTTACTGCACTCCCGGAAAGACCATTGATAGAAAAATCAAAATCAGAACCCATACCTCCTTGTTCCCTAACTTTTACTCCAGTAGTTTTGTTCAATATCTGACTCAAATTGGATGTAATATTGGCCATTGCTTTCGTATCGACCGCATTAACCTGAAAAGCAGATTCTTTTATTTTAGTTACTTTCGAAATTCCTTTAACCTGAACTTCGTTTAAAGCAGCCATATCCTCTTCGATACTAATGCTTGGTACTGTTTGGTCTGATTGCAGATTAATTTTTGTCTGTTTAGATTTAAATCCTACTGAACTAACAGATAACACATAATTTCCCGGTTCTGCAGCTATCTCATATTCTCCGTTTTCGTTTGTTAAAGTAGAATAAGCTGTTCCTTTTAATGCTACAGAAACACCTTCGGCAGGTTTACCAGTATTTTCTAAAATGATTCCGTTTAAAATTACTTTTTTGCTTTGTGAGAAACCCTGAATTGAAGTTAAGAGAATCAAGGCTAAGGAAAATATTTTACTTATTTGCATTACTAAAGGTTGAAATTAATTTGGCACAAAATTAACATCAAAAAACAGTATTTGCAACTTATTTTTAATTATTCTAAATAAACTCAATGATTAACTTTCAAATAGAGAAATCAATAAAAAAACAACTGATTCCTTAATAAATAATTAAGACTGACTTAAGATTTGCTTAAATTTTTATATTTTAAAAGTTAAAACACAAAACTTAATTTAGTAAAATTCTTAAAAAAAACCATAAAAAAAGCCCGTTTACAATATAAACGGGCTTTTACGAATCGGGATAAACTTTATATTTCCAAGTCTAAAATAGTTTCTTTCAACTCTTGTATTATTATTTTTATATCTGTTTCGGATGTTCTCCAATTTACAAAAGAAGCTCTGATTCCTTTTCGGTTTTGATATACAGTTGGTGTCATAAACACTTTTCCTTTATCATTCAAAAGCGTCAAAAACTGACTCACTTTTTCCTGATTATGATCTCCTTTTAAAGTAAAGCAAACATTATTTAATCGAATAGGAGCCAAAAGTTCAAAATTATCATCTTCAATAAGTTCGTTTGCAAAATGCAATGCCAATGCTGTACTATTTTCTATAATATCCTTAAAACCTTCTTTTCCGTACGCTATTAATGAAAACCAAACCGGCAAGGCTCGTAAACGACGTGAATTTTCAGGTAATACATTCAGGTAATTAAAGTTTTCTAATGGATTTCCTAAATAAGGTGCATTCGAATTCTGAAAAGTTTCTATTTGAAGATTTACATGCTTTTCTTTAATTAAATAAAAAGCACTTTCATAAGGCACATTCAGCCATTTATGACAATCGATAGTAATACTATCTGCTCCTTCCCACCCTTCTGTTAGATGTTTGAATTTCTCCGAAACTGCGGCAAAACCACCAAAAGCGGCATCAATATGCCACCAGAAATTGTATTTTTCTTTCAGCTTTGCAATTTCTACAAAATCATCAAAATCGGCTGTGTTTACTGTTCCTGCACTCGAAATCAGAATAAAAGGCTGTCCGTTTAAATTTTGAATATTCTTTTCTAAATCATCTACATCAATGGCTTCGCGATTACCCTCGATGGTTTTAACTGTCGTGTAATTATTGCTTCCAATACCCAACATCGATAAAGTTTTTATTGAAGAAGAATGTGGTGTAGCAGTCAGAATATGAATGGTTTCAGTTATTCCGGTCTTTGCAAAGTCTTTTCCTGATTGCGCTCCAATCCATTGTCTTGCCACTCCCAAACAGGTAAAATTGGACATTGTTGCCCCTGTTACAAAACCTCCTAAAAATGATTTTGGCAAATCTAGTAATTGCAACAACAAATTGATGGTTTCAAATTCTATTAAAGCCGAAACTCCACCTTGTGCTTTTATCGCTTGTGTATTTTGATCATAAACCGATGCTAACCAATCTCCCACAATCGAAGCCGGAGTTGAACCACCAGTTACAAAACCCAAATATCTTGGTCCAGGCGAAGCAACCATCAAGGGCGCTAATCTTTCTTTAAATTCTTTTAAAGCTGCTAATGATCCTAAACCCACTGCATTTAAATTTCGGGTTGGGTCAATCGTATTTTTATTTGAAGTTGGAATATCCTCAAGATTATTTAAAAAATGTATCCCTTGTTCTTTGGCTTGATTAAGTATGTTTTCGAGATCATTTAGATCATGTTGAAGTACTGAATTCATTGTATAACTTTATATGCTTATATAATTGCGCTACTACAGAATAGCACACAGATTAAACTGATTAAGCGGATTAATACTGATTTTTATTGTTGGGGTATAATTAGTCGTTTACCATTTCGTCTTTTCCGAGAACCGCGAGACCATCATAGAGGAAATAACATCGCCGTTCGCATTTAGTAAAGTAGCAATAGGGTCAACAAGAGTTCCTAAGATCATAGCAACCGGCAAAGCTTGCTCCATTGGTAATCCGTAAACGGTAATGGCCAAAACTTCTCCTATATAACCACCGTTCGGGATTCCGCCCTCAACAATCGACACGATTATCGTAATTCCTAATGCTAAAAGTATGGTTGACGGTGAAGTAAAATCTTTACCAAACATGGCAAAAAGAAATGTTATTTTTAAGATGGATGACATACTAGAACCGTCTTTGTGCAAAGGTGCCCCAAGTGGAATAACTAAATTCCTGACATGTTTTGGAATGCCCATTTTTTCGGCAGCGTCGAGGTTCGCCGGAATAGTCGCAATGCTGCTGCAGGTTCCAATTGCTGTTAATGAAGGTGTAATATTGTTGCTCCAAAAAACAATAAAAGCTCTCTTACCTCCGGCCAATAAAGCATATAAACTAAAAAAGACAAAAAAGTAAAAGATACAAGCTACGTAATAAACACCTAATGGTTTGGCATAAACTCCAAATAATTGTGGCCCATAATAACTAACCTGATACGCAAAATAAGCACCTAAACCTATTGGAGCCAATTTCATAATCATAGTTAGAAGCTGTTTCATGACTTCGTTTCCGGAATCCAAAAAACTTTTGAAAGCATTCCCTTTTTCTCCTGATTGCAAAGTTGCAAATCCTATTAAAAAGGAAAAAATAATGAGCGCCAACATACTTTTTCGGGACAACAATTCGTAGAAATCATTGGTCGTTAGTAATTGTGCTATTTGATCGCCAACACTCCCGGATTGGATATTCTCTAATGGAACTTTAGTAATGATAATATTTTCATGAATGGGAAAAAGATAAACCGCGATAATCATAACAATAGCCGAAATTAAAAGTGTCCCTAAAAACACTGCTATCATGATAACAAATAACTTTCCTAACTTTTCTGTTTTCTCTAAATTGGCAATTGAAGAAGTAATTGTAAAAAAAACAAGCGGAATAATCGCTGTAAAAAGCAAGTTTAAGAATATATCTCCAACAGGTTTTATAACGGCAACTTTCTCTTTAAAAACTAATCCGAAAATACTTCCTATTATGATTCCGCCCAAAAGCAGCAAGACACTGCTGTAACTTTTTAGAAAATTGATTTTTTTAACCTCCATAATTAAGCCGTATTAGAATTTGGAAATAGAAACCTGAAATAAAAATCAATTAAATTACTCAAAAAAAGAGTACTGAAATTATTTTTTTATGCCACTGATTAAAAGGATTTCAAATGATTTTTAATTCATGCGAAAGATGTGCATTTAGGCACTAAATATTGGTAGAAATAAGGAATTAAAAATAGATTTAGCGTGTCATAGGTACGCAATAGCCAAACATTTTAATCTCTTGATTCGCATTCATTATTATTTTTCTAAAACCAAAGTAGTAAAAGCTCTGTCGACCAATTCGCCTGTTTTACTTTTTACCTTTTCTGTTAAAGTCTCTTTGTTTATGATTTTGAACGATGATTTTCCTATAAGTTTTTCGGCTTTTTCAGTGCTATAAAGTTCGAATTCGAATTGAGTAAAAGGAAGTTGCTTCATAAAACTCTCTTCTGCAAAAGTGATGCATAAAATTCCTTTTGACTGCAAAACCCTGTAAATTTCAGAAAGCAATTTTTCAGGTTCCTGCCAAAAATAAATCGTGTTTACCGTAAATACTTTATTGAATGAATTATCTTCAAACGGAATTGTATTTCCGTCATAAATCGAGAAGAAAGCTTGTTTTTGAGAAACATAATTTCTGTTGATCTGGCGCGCTTCCTGAAACATTAACTCAGACATTTCAAGTCCGTAGTATTTAATATTTTCAGCTTGTTCAAAGATGAATTCAACGTGTCCAGCATTTCCGTGACCTAATTCCAGAATTTTATTTCCTGCTTCTATCTGTAGATTCTGAATCGAATGGCGCGTCATGTTGATGTTGGTTTCATTCATCATATTGCCCATTTCGATTCCTTTTTCTCCAGTTGGGTGTTTAAGCTGAGAAGCTATTGCTTGTAATTCTTCTTGTTTCATAACTTTAAAATTAAATTCCAATTAAAAAATTCCAAATTCCAATTATTCGCAAAGATGAAAATACTGGGAGGAACGAAGCAACCACACTATAACTTTCACGTATCTTTTGTCATTCCGAGGAACGAGGAATCTCCGCAAGAAGCTCGATAAAGATTGTCCGCTTTTCTGTGCGGAGTTACTTGCGGAGATTCCTCGTTCCTCGGAATGACAATATTATGTGCAATGACTAAAACATTAAAAACTTAAAAAAGATGGCTCGCAATCTGACGAATATTCTCAGATTTCCCCATTGAATAATAATGCAAAACAGGAACTCCGGCAGCTTTTAGTTCTAATGACTGTTGAATTGCCCATTCGATTCCTACTTGTCTGATTTCTGCATTATTCTTGCATTGATCTACGGCATGAATTAAATCTTCCGGCAAATCGATACGGAAAATTTGAGGTAAAACCTGTAAATGTCTTTGAACCGCGATTGGCTTAATTCCCGGAATAATAGGAATTGTGATACCCATTTCTCTGGCTTTTTCTACAAATTTGAAATATTTTGAGTTGTCGAAAAACATCTGCGTTACCACATAATCAGCTCCGGCATCTACTTTTTCTTTCAGTCTTTTTAAGTCCGATTGTAACGAAGGAGACTCTAAATGTTTCTCCGGATAACCTGCAACACCAATACAGAAATCAGCTTTGTTATCAATATCCATTACCTCATGAAGGTATTTTCCCTGATTCAATAAATTAATTTGTTGTACCAAATCGATTGCATAATTATTTCCTCCTGCTTTAGGGATAAAATATTGTTCGTCTTTCATGGCGTCACCACGTAAAGCCATGATATTATCGATTCCTAAATAATTACAATCTACCAGAAGATACTCGGTTTCTTCTTTCGTAAATCCTCCGCAAAGTACGTGAGGCACAGTATCTACATTGTATTTATGTTTTATAGAAGCGCAAATCCCTAGCGTTCCCGGACGCATACGAGTCAGTTTTTTATCTAAAAGTCCGTTGCCTTTATCAATATAAATGTACTCCTCGCGAGAAGTCGTTACATCAATAAACGGCGGTTTAAACTCCATCAACGGATCGATATTATCGTACAATTCCTGAATGCTTTTCCCCTTTTGAGGCGGAATAATTTCAAATGAGAATAATGTATTTCCTTTGGCGTTTTCTATATGTTGTGTTACTTTCATTTTTTAAGTTATGAGTTATGAGTTATGAATTTTGAGTTTTAGTTTCTGTAAAAAATCTGAAATCAAAAAACATAATCAAATATCTTTTTGTTTAAATGATGATTTAGAGTAAAATCTGAAATCTGAACTCTAAAATCAAAAATTAATTTAATCTGCTATATTAGGGTTTAACCATTTCATGGCGTAATCTGTTGGTACATTGCGTCGTTTGGCGTAATCTACCACCTGATCTTCTTTTATTTTTCCGAGTCCGAAATATTTACTTTTCGGATTTCCAAAGTAATATCCGGAAACCGAAGATGCCGGCCACATTGCCATACTTTCTGTTAAGGTTACTCCAATTTCATCGGCAACGTTTAAGAGCTTCCAAATCGTTGGTTTCTCTAAGTGATCCGGACAAGCAGGATATCCTGGCGCAGGACGAATTCCTTTGTAATTTTCTTCGATCAAATCTTCTGTCGAAAGTGATTCTTCGGCATCATAACCCCAGAAATCCTGACGTACTTTTTCGTGCAGATATTCGGCGAAAGCCTCAGCAAAACGATCTGCTAATGCTTTTACCATAATCGAATTATAATCATCTAAGTCTTTTTCGAACTCAGCTGCCCATTCGTCTACACCAAAACCGGTTGTTACACAAAATGCGCCCATATAATCTGTAATTCCACTGTCTTTTGGTAGAATAAAATCAGACAATGCTATGTTTGGTGCTCCTTTTGTTTTTTGTGATTGCTGACGAAGCGTTAAGAATTTCTCCAACACTTTTCCGTTTTCATCACGCAATTCGATATCGTCGTCGTCAATTTGGTTCGCAGGGAAAATGCCGTAAATTCCTTTAGCCGTTAGTTTTTTCTCTGCCAGAATCACTTTCAACATTTCCTGAGCATCAGCAAAAACAGAAGTTGCCTGTTCTCCAACAACCTCATCTGTTAAAATTGCCGGATATTTCCCGAACAATTCCCAGGTTCTAAAAAACGGAGTCCAGTCGATATAAGGAACCAAAACATCAAGATCTACTTCGATGATTTTTTTGCCAATAAACTTTGGTTTAGTCGGAGTATATTCGTCCCAATCCAATTGTAATTTGTTTTTGCGCGCTTGCTCGATCGTCAGGAAGTTTTTATCTCTCGAACGATTCAAAAACGTTTCTCTAAACGCATCGTATTCTGCCCGAATATCACTCGCATATATTTTACGGTTATGATCTAATAAGTTTCCTGCAACGGTAACGGCACGCGAAGCATCGTTTACGTGAATTACAGTTTCTCTATATTGAGGAGCGATTTTCACGGCAGTATGCGCGCGCGAAGTGGTTGCTCCACCAATCATAATCGGAATTTTAATTCCTTGTTTGTCTAATTCTTTTGCCAGATACACCATTTCGTCAAGCGAAGGTGTGATCAGTCCGCTTAAACCAATAATATCAACATTATGTTCAATGGCCGCAGCAATAATTTTTTCCGGAGGCACCATAACACCAAGATCTACAATCTCGTAGTTGTTACAAGCCAATACTACCGAAACAATATTTTTACCAATATCGTGAACGTCACCTTTTACAGTCGCCATCAAAATTTTTCCATTCCCTTGTTTGTCTCCGGCCTGTTTGCTGGCTTCAATGTACGGTAACAAATACGCAACGGCTTTTTTCATTACACGTGCCGATTTTACCACCTGAGGCAAGAACATTTTTCCGCTTCCAAATAAATCTCCCACGACATTCATTCCCGTCATCAAATTGATTTCGATAACTTCAATTGGTTTTACAGCGGCCAAACGCGCTTCTTCAACATCTTCTTCAATAAAAGCATCAACACCTTTTACCAATGAATGTGTAATACGCTCCTGAACCGTTCCTAAACGCCATTCCTGAATTGCTTTTTCATCACTTTTTACTTCGCCTTTTACGTTTTCAGCAAAATCCAAAAGTCGTTCTGTTGCATCGTCGCGTCTGTTTAGGATTACGTCTTCAACGTGTTCTAATAAGTCTTTTGGGATATCATCATAAATCGAAAGCATCTCCGGATTTACGATTCCCATCGTCATTCCGTTCTTGATTGCATGGTATAAAAATACCGAGTGCATCGCTTCACGAACGTGGTCATTTCCTCTAAAAGAAAACGAAACGTTACTTACTCCACCGCTAATATGCGCATGTGGCAAGTTATCCCTAACCCATTTTGTACCTCTAAAAAAGTCCAAAGCATTCAGGCGATGTTCTTCCATTCCGGTTGCAACGGGGAAAATATTCAAATCGAAAATAATATCTTGTGGCGGAAAACCAACTTTGTTAACCAAAATATCATACGAACGCTGACAGATTTCGACTCTTCGGTCAAAATTATCGGCCTGACCCACTTCGTCAAAAGCCATGATAATGGCCGCCGCTCCGTATCGTTTGATTAATTTGGCATGGTGAATAAAAGCTTCTTCGCCTTCTTTCAAAGAGATCGAGTTTACAACGCTTTTTCCTTGTACTACTTTAAGACCCGCTTCGATGATTTCCCATTTCGAGCTGTCGATCATAATCGGCACTCGGGAAATATCCGGTTCTGATGCAATTAAATTCAAAAATTTGGTCATTGCCTGAACACCATCAAGCATTCCTTCATCCATATTAATATCGATGATTTGTGCTCCACCTTCTACTTGTTGTCTTGCAATATCAAGTGCCTCGTCATATTTCTCTTCCTTGATTAAGCGAAGGAATTTTCGCGAACCCGTTACATTCGTACGCTCGCCAATGTTTACAAAAACACTTTCGGGCGTAATAATCAACGGTTCTAATCCTGCTAATACAAGGTCTCTTCTTTTTTCTGCCATTTCTTTTTAAGTTACTAAGATCCTGAGATTCTAAGGTTCTGAGTTTTTTTATTCTATTTTTTCTTTCCTGCAAGGTTTTCGAAACCTTGTAGGTATATTCGTTTTTAATAATCCTATTTTGGGCGTGCCCCAAGGGTCGGGCTATCCGTTACAAGTCCTCGCTCTTCCTTCGTCAGGCTGTGGGCTATCCACTTCTATCCCTCACGCGGTATCGGGTTCATCAGATATTTTTTGTCTTAACGATTTCAATTATCTTTTTTCAGATCTTACGTATTATATGTCGTTCCTACGTTGCTATAAACATTTCTTTCCTCCGGAACTTTTTTAGATTATTCATAAAAATAGTCCGACTTCGGCATTTTTTTTATTCCCTCTTTTTTATATAAAATTCCCCAAATCATATTATATAGATCTAAAAAAGGTTTTGCATTTTCATCATTCTTTTTGCTGGTAAAACCTGTGTCATAACTGACAAGTTTATTTTTGCCATTTGCCGTAATTAATATACTTTGCAAAAAACCAGGACTTCTGATTACAATATTCTTCTTATCATTGGGTTCAAATTTTGTCGGCATTTCAAAAAATTTGATTTTCAAAATGAACGAATAGATTTTTTCCTTTTCGTCCCTGGTTAGTTTTACTTTTATTATTTTTTCTTCTTTGACATATTTTCTATGAAAATTATTATTCTGAGAATCATAATAATCATTTCCTCCATTTTCAATTACAAAATAAAAATCAGTTGATACTTCTTCTCTAACTTTTGTCAAAGGTTTTCCACTGAAACCAAATAAGCCGAAAAGTACAAATACAACTATTATTATTTTAAATTGCTTCATCTCTATGGAAATTTATTATGCCAAAACAGGTGCCACACGTGGCTTATAATCCTTCGCTACTTCAGCAATTAATCTGATGTGATCCGGAGTAGTTCCGCAACAACCACCAATTATGTTGATTAAATTATCATCTAAATATTCCTTAATTAAAGCCTGAGTTTGTTCCGGCGTTTCATCATATTGTCCGAATGCGTTTGGTAATCCTGCATTTGGGTGCGCCGAGACATTGAACTGTGTATGCTGCGATAATGTTTTTAAATATGGTTTCAACAAATCGGCTCCAAGAGCGCAATTGAAACCAACACTCAATAACGGAATATGCGATACCGAAATCAAAAATGCTTCAACCGTTTGCCCAGAAAGTGTTCTTCCTGAAGCATCGGTAATGGTTCCTGAAACCATGATCGGGATATCCAGATTACGTTCGTCTTTTACTTCTTCGATTGCAAAAAGTGCTGCTTTAGCATTTAAGGTATCGAAAATGGTTTCTACTAACAATAAATCGCAACCTCCATCCATTAACGCCTCAACTTGTTGTTTGTAGGCAATGCGTAAATCATCAAATGTTACGGCTCTGTAACCTGGATCATTTACGTCTGGTGACATACTTGCCGTACGGTTTGTTGGCCCGATTGATCCTGCTACAAAACGTGGTTTGTCTGGGTTTTTAGCGGTGAATTCATCGGCTACTTCTCGTGCAATTTTAGCCGATTCGTAGTTTAATTCGTAAACCAAATCTTCCAGGAAATAGTCGGCCATACCGATCGTAGTTCCTGAAAAAGTATTGGTTTCTACGATGTCTGCGCCGGCTTCGTAATAAGCAGCGTGAACATCGCGAATTGCTTGTGGTTGTGTTATGGATAGTAAATCGTTGTTTCCTTTTAAGGGATGCGGGAAATCCTTGAAACGCTCTCCACGAAAATCTTCTTCGGAGAAATTATAGCGCTGCAACATTGTTCCCATTGCTCCGTCAAGGATTAGGATATTTTTTTTTATTGCTTCCTGAATTGTTATTGCCATGTCTTTTATCTTTTAGCTGCTAAGGTGCTGAGGCACTAAGATGCTAAGTTTTTTATTCTATTATAAACATACCTAACTGGTTTTGAAAACCTGTTAGAATACGTGTTTTGATTCACATTAATTCCAAAAAATCACTATTGTAAGCTAACTAGCCCCGATTAAGCCGGTATCCTCGCAGTGAAACGGAGAGATATAGGCGAAAGCGGGAACGATGACAGCAAAAAATGCGTCAATGATTCGCTCATAATACTGAATTCAGTAAAATAATATTGTATGGTTGTCAGGAAGAGTTTTGGGAAATACTTTATGTATTTGTGTTATCTATCTTAAATACTATGAATTTGTATTAAGTAGAATTTAGCACCTTCTTTAAGATAAAGGGTTGCTAAGGTTTCATCGGGTCTATCCCTCCGCCTTTCGTGATAACTTTCAATAATTTTAAGAACAGGGCAAAGGTATGAAATCAACATTCGATTTGCAAGTGTTTTTTTTAAGTTTCTGAGGGGCTAAGATTCTGAGGCTCTAAGGTTTTTTAAAAGGTGCTGAGATGATAAGGTTCTAAGTTTTAAAATCGACTTCTTTTTTTCAAATATAGCCCGCGGTTTCAACCGCCGGGAACGTATTGTGATAATTCGTTTGCGTTATAACCATATATATTGATTATGCGTTGTGTCTATATGTTGCGGGAATGCGATGTGTTTATACGTTGTGTTTATACGTTGTGTTTATACGTTGTGTTTATACGTTGTGTTCCAGTGGTTGAAACCACTGGCTATGTTTTATATATTTTATAAAAAATAAAGCCCAAACTTGATAACAAGTTTGAGCTTTGTATGTAAAAATCTTAGAATCTTAGTCCCTTAGAACCTTAGCAACTCAGATTAGATAATTGCTTTAACAACTGCTTTTGGCGCTTCTTTACGAGTTCCGTCGAAACCGTCTACTCCAGAAACTGTGGTATATTTCAATACGTATTTTTTACCTGGATTGATGATTTGGTACGCTGCCTGACACATCAAAGTTGCTTCGTGGAAACCACAAAGGATTAACTTCAATTTTCCTGGATAAGTGTTAACGTCTCCAATGGCGAAGATTCCAGGAATGTTGGTTTGGTAATCTAATGCATTGTTTACTTTAATAGCATTTTTCTCGATATCTAATCCCCAGTCTGCGATTGGTCCTAATTTTGGAGTCAATCCGAAAAGTGGAATAAAGAAATCCGTTTCGATTTTGCGGTGTGCTCCGTTTTCTTCGATATCTAACGATTCAACGTGCTCAGCACCATTAATTCCGATAACTTCTGCAGGTGTAATTAATTTAATTTTTCCTGCTGTTTTAAGTTCCTGTACTTTTTCTACAGAATCTAGAGCTCCTCTAAATTCGTTTCTACGGTGAATCAAAGTTACTTCTGAAGCTACATTTGCTAAGAAGATACTCCAGTCTAAAGCTGAATCTCCTCCTCCTGCAATTACAACTCTTTTGTCTCTGAATTTCTCCGGATTTTTGATGAAGTATTTTACTCCTTTATCTTCATAAAACTCGATATCTTCGATAAGTGGCTTGCGTGGCTCAAAACTTCCTAAACCTCCAGCAATAGCAATAACCGGTGCGTGAAATTTAGTTCCTTTGTTTGATGTTACAATAAAACTTCCGTCTTCTTGTTTTTCGATAGTTTCAGCTCTTTCTCCTAATGTGTAACCTGGCTCAAATTGTTTAATTTGCTCTTGTAGGTTATCAATTAAATCTCCTGCTAAAACTTCAGGAAAACCAGGAATATCATAGATAGGCTTTTTAGGGTACAATTCTGAAAGTTGTCCTCCTGCTTGTGGTAAAGCATCTAAAATATGACATTTTAATTTTAATAATCCTGCCTCGAAAACGGCAAATAAACCTGTTGGTCCTGCTCCAATTATAAGTATATCTGTTTTAATCATTATGTTGTTGTTTATAATCATTCTTAATAATACAAAGAAACGAATAATATATTCTAATGACAAATGATTTTTATCATTGATTTCTTTGTGAATCTTTTTTCATCGGGTTAAACCCGACGCTATAATATGAATCCGTTCCTCTGGAATCATCGGGTTAAAACCCGACGCTACAATATAAAACATTCCTCCTCCATCGGGTTGAAACCCGACGCTACAATATGAAACGTTCCTCCGGAACTCTTTTATTACTCTTTGTTTTTTAATGAAGCGGTAATCTCGTTCATCCTTTTAACCTTTTCTTCAAAATCACCTTTTAAGGTTCTTCTGTATTCGTTCAGGTTTTCTACCATTTTATTGATGTCTTCCGGAATCACTTCTTCGAAAAACTCCCGCAGCCTTTTGGCTGTTGTTGGCGATTTCCCGTTGGTCGAAATGGCAATTTTCACATTTCCTTTCGTTACGATTCCGCCCAGATAATAATCACATAAATCTGGTGTATCAGCAATATTGCATATCAAATAACGCTTTCGGGATAAATCGTATACCTTTTTGTTGACTTTTAGATCATCGGTACAAGCGATTACCATATGACGCTTTTTGAGCATTTTCTTTTTGAACTTCGATTCTGTCAATTTAATTGAAGGATGACTTTCGGCTAATACTTTAATTTCTAAATGAAAATCCGGCGCTACAACTTCAACATTTGCATTAGGGCTCGACTTTAATAAAAAAGAGAGCTTTTCTAGTCCCACATTTCCTCCACCCACAATCAGCACATTTAGATTATGAAGCTTTAGGAATATTGGATATAATTCGTTTTGTTCCATTTTAATTTAATTTCATCCAATCAAAATTAGATGATTTATTCTTAACAACATCAAAATAAATCCTGCATTCCCGGGTTGAAACCCGGCGCTACAATATGGATCGTTCCTACGGAACTTTATCTAACTATTTCTTTTGATAGAAATTCTTCGTAAAATCCTTTTAATTTATTGCTTTCGCGAACAACGTTTCCAAGAACAATAATTGCCGGTGAACTCAGTTGTCTTTGTTTTACAACTTCTAAAATTGAATCTACTGTTCCAACGCCTACTTTTTCATCAGAAGTTGTTCCGTTTTGAATAATCGCTACGGGCAAATCTCCTTTAGATTCTTTTTGAAACAAATCGATAATTTGAGGCAATTTGTGCATTCCCATCAAAATAACAACTGTTGCAGAAGATTGCGCCGCCAGTGCCACATCTGAAGATAATTTTCTATCAGAAGTTGTTCCGGTAATTGCCCAAAAGCTTTCTGAAACGCCTCTTTTAGTAATAGAAATTCCCTGACTTGCCGGAACTGCTACTACCGAAGATATTCCGGGAATTACAATTGTTTCGATTCCAAAGCTTTCTGCAAATTCAATTTCTTCGCTTCCGCGCCCGAAAATAAACGGATCACCACCTTTTAAACGCACTACATTTCCGTACGTTAATGCATTATCAACAATTAACTGATTGATTTGGTCTTGCGAGTAAGCGTGATTTCCTATTTTTTTTCCAACAAAAATTTTGATGGCATTTTTAGGAGCATGCGCTAATATTTCGTCATTGGCCAAGGCATCGTACAAAACCACATTCGCTTCAGCAAGGGCTTTTACGGCTTTCAGCGTAAGCAAATCCGGATCTCCGGGACCTGCACCAACTAAAGTTACTTTGGGTTTTATTGTATTATGCATTTGCTAATTCTTGAGCTCTGTATTTTTCTATGGTATCAAAAAATGAAATTCCTTGTTGAATATATGCTTTCGCAAATGCTTCGGTAGGCTCATTTTGATTGATTTGATATACCAATTCTCTAAATGTTGTTGGTAATTGAATTTTATCAGTTGCAATGAAAACAGTATCAAATAAATCTACAATTCCTGCATGATTATTTGTTTTTTCGTTTTCTGAAAGCAATAAAGCTTTGGCACCATTTACAAATCCTGCATAAGCATGATAAATTGCATCTGACCATTTTCCTTCGTCGAAAGATTCCTGAGCAAAAGTCAATTTATCTTTAGCCTCTAATAATAAAGTAGCTACTAAATCGATCACAACTCCAGCACATTCTCCTACTCCAACTGCTTTTACATAGTTATCTGCATTACCCCAATCTATAAAATCAGCTTCAGTTAAATTGGTTACGTCTGCGAAAGGTTTCAAAATTTCATAGAAATATTTCTCTCCTTTTAGATCATAATAATTAAGGAATTTTTCTCCGTTTGCATTCGCGTCAAAATCATTTAAGATGGTACGCAAAGCATCTGGTCCTCTACGGCTTGGAATTTTAATTACTTTGTCAGCAAAACGTCCGGCTCCGTTTCCTAATCTTCCTCCTCCTAATAAAACCTGCAATGCCGGAGCCACTAATTTTCCAGAATTGATAGACATTCCCTGAAAACCAATTGCAGACATATTGTGTTGCCCGCAAGCATTCATACAACCCGAAATTTTAATCTCGATTTCCTGATTGTTTAAATATTGTGGATATTCTGCGTTTAAAACTTTTTCTAATTCTTCTGCAATACCGGTACTACTTGCAATCCCCAAATTACAAGTATCTGTACCGGGACATGCCGTAATATCAGCTGTAGAATTATAACCTAAATCAACAAAGTTTAATTTGGCTAATTCCTGATAAAAGAAAGGAAGATTCTCTTCTTTTACGTGACGTATTACAATATTTTGACGCAATGAAAAACGTAGTTCATTTGCTGCGTAATTTTTAATTAAAGCGGCTAATAATCTTGCTTTATCAGTATAAAAATCTCCTAATAAAACTTTGATACCAATAGCGTAATAACCTGCTTGTTTTTGAGCAATTACATTCGATTTTTTCCAGGCTTCATAAGCTGCAGCATCTTCGATTGTAACTTCTGGAGCTTGCAATAATGGTTCTGCAATTGGTCCGTCAAAAGCGGTTGTGTCAATTTCGTAAGTTTCAAAAGCGATTGCTTTTTTCTCTTTTTCAACTAAATCAAGGAAAACATCTCTTCCCATTTCTTTGATTAAGAATTTCATACGCGCTTTCATTCTTTTTGCACGTTCACCGTAACGGTCAAAAATACGGATGATTCCTTCTGCTGTCGGGATGATTTCGTTTGCAGGAACAAATTCTGAAAGTAATTCAGCATGCGCCGGCTGAGATCCTAAACCTCCACCAAACATGATTTTGAATCCGCGAACGCCATCAACAATTTTCGGGATAAATCCTAAATCGTGCAAATAACTCAAAGCGGTATCTTCATCAGATGATGAGAACGAAATTTTGAATTTACGTCCCATTTCCTGACAAATCGGGTTTCTTAATAAATATTGAAATAAAGCGTGTGCATAAGGCGAAACATCAAATGGTTCGTTTACATCTACACCAGCCAATTCACTTCCTGTTATATTTCTTACGGTGTTACCACAAGCTTCACGCAAGGTAACATCATCTTTTGCTAAATTTGCCCAAAGCTCAGGAGTTCTGTCTAAACTTACATAGTGAATCTGAATGTCCTGACGCGTTGTAATGTGCAAACGTCCTGTAGAATATTCATCAGAAACTTTAGTAATACGCAGCAATTGTTCGCTGGTTACTTTACCGTAAGGCAACTTAATACGAATCATTTGAACGCCTTCCTGACGTTGTCCGTAAATTCCTCGCGCTAAACGAAGACTACGAAAACGCTCATCATCAATTTTTCCTCCACGGAATAAATGAATCTTTTTTTCTAAATCGATGATCTCTTTCTGAACGATCGGATTTTCTATTTCTGTTCTAAAACTTTCCATTTTCTTTTTGCTTTTGGCTCTTAGCTAATAGCTAACTTTAACTTTCTTACTTTGTGCTCAGGACTTACGTCTATTGCATTTTATCTAATAAATCCAACTCCAGCGGTGGTATTGGTTGCTGTATCAATTAAGATAAAAGCTCCGTTTGATTTATTATCGTTATAGGCATCAAAATATAAAGGTTTACTTAATTTAATGCTTACTTCTCCTATTTCATTTATGGCTAATTGCGATGCTTCTTTCGTACCTGAATAATCTGTAGAGATGGTATTTTTGATACTTTCTACTTTTGCCAAAACTGAATTTGTGTTGTGTTGTACAATATATTTTGTACCTGCAACCAGTTTTTTACTGTCCATCCAACAAACTGTTGTACTGATTTCTTTTTCAATTTTTGGAAGCTCTGATGATTTTACTATCATATCTCCTCTCGTAACATTGATATCATTTTCCAGTTCGATTGTAATTGAAGAACCTGCAACGGCTTCATCAAATGTTTTATCGAAAAAGTGAATTTTTGATACTTTTGATTCTGTTAAAGAAGGAAGAACTGTTACAGCATCTCCAACTTTAATTGAGTTTCCGTATAATTTTCCTGCGTAACCTCTAAAGTCATGGTATTCTTCTGTCTTTGGACGAATGACAGTCTGAACCGGGAAACGCGCTTTTCCTGCTTCAAAAACATCCGAAGAGTCTAATCCCTCTAAATGTTGCAAAACAGTTTGACCAGTGTACCAAGGCATATTCTCTGATTGATCAACTACGTTTCCGCCATTGATAGCACTTAACGGAATATAACTTACGTTTTGTTCTTTGAAAGTACTTTTAGCATTTAATGCCTGAAAATCAGCTTTGATTTTGTTGTATACTTCTTCAGAATAATCAACTAAATCCATTTTATTGATCGCAACAATTACCTCTTTTACTCTCAATAAATTATTGATAAAAAAGTGACGGTATGTTTGCTCAATTACGCCTTTTCTGGCATCAATTAAAATAATAGAAACCTGAGAAGTCGAAGCTCCTGTAACCATGTTTCTGGTATATTCTACGTGACCCGGAGTATCGGCAATAATGTAACTTTTCTTTGCAGTCGAAAAATAAATATGAGCAACATCAATAGTGATTCCTTGTTCTCTTTCTGCCACTAATCCGTCAGTTGCCAATGAAAAATCAAGATAGTCGTATCCTTTTTGTTTACTGCTTTTTTCGATTGCTTCTATTTTATCTGTAGTCAACGATTTCGTATCGTACAATAATCTTCCGATCAAAGTACTTTTTCCGTCATCTACACTTCCTGCTGTTGCTATTTTTAAAACTTCCATTCTAATATTTTTGTTTCAGGTTTAAATTTTTTGTTTCAGGTTTCAGGTTTAAAGTTGATTCCCTATGAACGAAAGTTTAAATCTGTATGTTTTTTTGTTTTTGAATTTACTGTAGAGATTTTTAATTTTTAATTTTTAATTCTAAATTTTTAATTGAATTAAAAGTATCCTTGTTGTTTTCTCTTTTCCATTGCAGCTTCAGAACGTTTATCGTCGATTCTGGCGCCTCTTTCAGAAATAGTTGATTCTCTGATTTCTCCAACAACTTCCTGAATTGTTGCAGCATAAGATTCAACAGCAGCAGTACAACTCATATCTCCAACGGTTCTGAAACGAACAATTCTTTCTTCGATTTGTTCGTCTTCTTCCTGGTACACATAAGGAGAATGCGACCAGATTAAACCGTCTCTCAAAAAAACTTTTCTTTTATGTGAAAAATAGATTGACGGAATTTCAATATGTTCTTTTTCGATATAACTCCAAACATCTAATTCTGTCCAGTTTGAAATTGGGAAAACACGAACGTTTTGACCATTTTCTATTTTTCCGTTCAAAATATCAAATAACTCAGGCCTTTGATTTTTTTCATCCCATTGACCAAAATCATCACGAACTGAAAAAATACGTTCCTTTGCTCTTGCTTTTTCTTCATCACGACGCGCACCACCAATACAAGCATCAAACTTAAATTCTTCGATAGCATCTAAAAGTGTTGTGGTCTGTAAACTGTTTCTACTAGAATATTTTCCAGTTTCTTCAACCACTTTTCCTTCATCAATAGCATCCTGAACATTACGAACAATTAACTCCAATCCTAATTCTTCTACCAATTTGTCTCTAAAAGCAATAGTTTCAGGGAAATTGTGTCCCGTATCAACATGCAAAAGAGGAAACGGAATCTTTGCCGGAAAAAATGCTTTTTGTGCCAAACGCACTAATGTTATAGAATCTTTTCCTCCAGAAAAAAGTAAAACAGGCTTGTCAAATTGTGAAATTACTTCTCTGAAAATGTATATCGCTTCACTCTCTAAAGCGTTTGTTTTTAATACTGAACTTGAACTCATTTGATATTTTGTTTAATGCTTGACAGTTTTTTTTTAGTTTTAGATCGCTGTGAGTTTAATCTAAAACCTATAAACTATCGTTATTCTGTGTTTTTTGTTTTTGTCTTTTTTCAACGAATTTTAATCCGTTGCTTTATTCTAAATAATCGCAATCTGACAATGCCATCGGATTAATAATCCCAAAGCCTCAGAACCACGCTATAATACGAATCTTCATTTCCCCCCGGATTAAAATCCGGCGCTACAATATAAATCGTTCCTCCGGAACTTTAAATCTATATTCTTGATTCTTTGCTCTTGATTCTATATTCTTTACTCTTTATTCTTTATTCTTTATTCTTTATTCTTTATTCTTTACTCTTTATTCTATACTCTTTATTCTATTCTAACTTCTTTACTCTTTCTTAGCACTATGCAAACCACACTCTTTATGGCTTGATTCCCACCACCATCTTCCGGCTCTTATATCTTCGCCAGGGAAAATTGCTCTTGTACAGGGCGCGCATCCTATGCTTACGAAGCCTTGTTTGTGTAAAGCATTTTGAGGAACATTGTTTTCTGATAAATACGTTTCAACTTCTTCTAAAGTCCATTTTAATAAAGGGTTGAATTTGATGATTTCGAAACCTCCATCGTATTCAAACAATTGCAAATCGTTTCTATTCTCAGATTGTTCAGCTCTTAAACCTGTAATCCAAACTGAGTTTCCGGATAAAGCTTTTCTCAACGGAACTACTTTTCGAATAAAACAGCATTCTTTTCTATTTTCAACCGAATCATAAAAGCTGTTTGGTCCTTTTTGTTGCAATAGATTTTCTACTGATGCCGCTTCTGGAAAGTAAACTTCTATTTGCTTTTTGTATTTTTTTAATGTTTTGTGAAAAACATCATAAGTCTCCTGAAATAATCTTCCGGTATCTAAGGTAAAAATGGTAATATTAGTATTACTTTTTGCAATAAAATCTGTAATTACCTGATCTTCCTGACCAAAAGAAGTCGAGAAAATTACTTTTCCCGGATATTCATTTGCTAAATAAACAAGTGTTTCATCCAGCGAAAAATCTTTTGTTTTATCTAATAATGATTGTATACTCGTCGCACTCATAATCTCTTTCTTTCCCTTTCTAAAAAACCTATTACAATAATTTAGATAATGTTTTTAAACTCAATAATATAATTAAAATTCCAACCGCAACCATCATAGGTTTTCTTTTGATTTTATTAACCAAATAAGCCCCAACCGGTGCCGCAATTACTCCTCCTAAAATTAATCCTATAATAACCTGCCAACCATGGATTCCTCCAAAAAGCATAAATGTTATTCCGCTTGCAAATGAAATAGCAAATTCTGCTGCATTTACAGAACCTATTGTATATCTGGGGTTCCTGCCACGTCCTAATAATGTAGACGTTACAATTGGCCCCCATCCGCCGCCGCCAACAGCATCCATAAAACCTCCAAAAGTCGCTAAATATCCTAGCTTTTTTGTTTTCTTTTTAACAATGGTTTTGGCTAATGCTTTTCTAATTATAATAATAGCTAAGACAATCATGTAAACCGCAATAAATGGCTTTATAACATCTCCGCTAATAACGTCAGACAATAAATAAGCTCCTGTAATCGAACCTAAAACTCCCGGAATTAATAAATGTTTTACCAGCTTTTTATTAATATTTCCGAATTTATGATGTGAAATCGCCGATGCGCCTGTTGTAAACATTTCTGCAACGTGAACTCCTGTGCTGCTAATTACCGGCGGAACTCCGTAAGCCAATAAAAACGAAGTGGAGGTTGCTCCGTAACCCATTCCTAATGTTCCATCTACCAACTGAGCAAAAACTCCAATAGCAAAAAATATTAAAAAGTCTGTGTCAAATCCGGAAACTAATCCCTCTATCGAAAATTCAGCATGATGCTTGTATATCAACGTAGATAACAAACCTACTAACAGAACTACGGGAATTACAACCCACAACTTTTCTTTTATTGATGCATCAGATCTAACATCATAACTATTAATTTTTAATTCTTTCTCCATATTACTGGCTTGTTTTAAGCTAGTAAATCTATTACCCTATCGGCTTAATAGATTACTATGCAAAATTAGTACTTATTTCTAAATATCAAAACATTATTTAATTTTTTTACAACTCTAATCCTCTTTTAGTTAAGCAAGCGGGAACTTTAAAAAATATAACAAATTTGCTTTCTAAGTTAAAAATCGTATCGACTTGTATTTCAATGATATAAAACGTTAAAAATATTCATTTACAAATATAGCATTTTAAAGTCTACCAAATCCATCGGATTATTATAAAATTGTTCTTATTTTTACAGCAAATTTTTATTCATGGATTTTCAGATAGGTCTTGTAATTGCAGGTTTAGCAGTAGGTTTTGTAGTGGGGTTGACAGGTGTTGGAGGCGGTTCTTTAATGACTCCTATTTTATTGTATTTTGGTATTCCCCCAACCACAGCCGTTGGAACCGATTTATTATATGCTGCTTTTACCAAAATGGGAGGCGTATTTGTACACCACAAAAAAGGCAACATCAATTGGAAAATTACAGGATGGCTTACTTTAGGAAGTGTTCCTGCAGCTTTACTAACGCTGTGGATACTAAACAGCATTAAAACAGATATTTCGACAATAAATGCAGTTATCAAATACAGTTTAGGCTGGGCATTGCTTTTTACATCAATTGCCATTTTATTCAAAAAGAAACTATTAGTATATTCTCAAAAACATGCGGGGGATAAATTTCACAGCGAAAGTCATACTCAAAACATGCTGACTATCGGGATTGGGGTATTATTGGGCGCAACCGTAACCTTAACGTCTATTGGTGCCGGAGCTTTAGGAACAGTTACTTTGTTTTTCTTATATCCGCTTTTACCAACGCCACGTTTGGTAGGAACCGAAATTGCTCACGCTGTTCCTCTAACTCTTGTTGCCGGAATTGGACATGCTTCAATGGGAAATTTAGATTTAGCCTTGTTAGGGCAATTATTATTAGGGTCGCTTCCGGGAATTTTTATGGGAAGTATGTTAAGCGGAAAAGTGCCTGATTTGTTTTTAAGAAACGCCATCGCAGTTATGCTTTTCTTAGCCGGATATAAATTGATTTTTTAATTTCTCCACTATATAAGTTATATAAGTTCATTTAATATAAGCTTATAAAACTACTTACATAAAGCAAAATTATATTGCCTTACATGAGTACTATGGTTTAAAATTTTCTTTAAAACGCAATATCTGCCAAAGAATTACTTTCTAATATTTTTAAAGTATTATCACGAACTTCCATCATTAAACGTCTTGCTGCACAAGTAGTTTCATCATCGCAATCATCGCATCTTTCATAAAAATTATGACTTGCACAAGGCAACAAAGCAATTGGACCTTCGAGAATACGGTACACTTTTGCCATACTGATATCTTTGGGATCTTTTATCAGATAATAGCCTCCTCCTTTTCCTTTCTTGGCTCCAAGAAAACCAGAATTTCTAAGCAGTAATAATATACTTTCTAAGAATTTAATCGAAATATGTTCACTTTTAGCAATTTCGGCAATCTGTACAGGTTCATTATTTTCACGTCTAGCCAAATAAGTTAAAGCCTTAATGCCGTATTTTGTTTTCTTTGAAAGCACTTATATATATTTTAGATTTTAGATTGTTGATTTTAGATTTCGTGCTAAAATAACAGCTAAATATTTTTCTGCAACAAAAATAAGCTTTTTGGATGAGAAAAATAACACAATGAAAAAGTAAGTTCTACTAAATTAGTATGGTTTAAATAAAAAACGATTTTAGACCGCATTTAATTTACAATCAAAAATCGTTATTACTGCAAAGATTTTAAAATATCATTACAAATTAAAGGTATATTATTTTCTATCAAATAGAGTTGATGACTATTAGCTTCGAGAATTTCATTATCTATATTCAAATCCAAAGACCATTTTGGGTTAGGTTTATTAGGATCTTTTGCTCCAAAATACAATTTGATAATACTATTAGGGATTTCAGTTTCGTATCGCAATCTTGTTGAAGAAACCGCAAATAAATGTGCAACATTCAACCCTTTTAAAGATGCATTCCAGGCAATTGTACCTCCAATACTAAATCCTAAAATAATTACTTTTTCTGTTTCCAATTGAAGCAAATTTTGAACTGCCTTATCAATTCCTCCGTTAAGAAACTGATTATGAATCTTACTTTCGATAAAATTATCAGAATCAATATTTGCCAACTCAAGAACATCATAATATTGAATCTCGAATTTAGATTTCAGTAAATCTGTGTAGATTTTAACCCATTCCGGATCTTTTCCTCCAAATAAGTCCGACAAAATCAGTAATCTTGGTTTAACCATATATAAGAAAGATTAGACTTTAGATATTAGATTTTGAAAATCTAATATCTAAAGTCATAAATCTAAAATTATCTAAGAAAGTGCCTGATCTAAATCGGCGATAATATCTTTTACCGTTTCCAGACCTACAGAAACACGCACTAAACCTTCTGTAATTCCAACAGCCAACTTTTCTTCAACAGATAATTTGCTGTGTGTTGTTGATGCAGGATGTGTTACGATCGTTTTTACGTCTCCAATATTTGCAGAAAGCGAACACAATTTAATTTTGTCCAGAAATTTTCTCCCAGCTTCAATTCCGCCTTTTATTTCAATCGCAATAATGTTACCGCCTAAAAGCATTTGTTTTTTGGCAATTTCATACTTTGGATGCGATTTTAAGAACGGATATTTAATACTCTCAACATTAGGATGATTTTCTAAAAACTCCGCCACTTTTAAGGCATTTTCGCAATGTTTGTCTACACGAACTGCTAAAGTCTCTAAACTTTTCGATAAAACCCAAGCGTTAAAGGGCGACATTGCCGGTCCTGTATTTCTTGAAAATAAATATATCTTACGAATTAATTCTGCATTTCCAACTGCAACTCCTCCTAAAACACGACCTTGTCCGTCGATTAATTTTGTCGCAGAATGAATCACTATGTCAGCACCGTATTTAATTGGCTGCTGAATATATGGCGTAGCAAAACAATTATCGATGATTAAAATCAAGTTGTGCTTTTTAGCAATTTGTCCCAATAATTCTAAATCAATTACATCTACACCAGGATTTGTTGGCGTTTCTGCATATAAAATTTTGGTATTAGGTTTAATAAATCCCTCTATCGTTTCCGGTTTATTAATATCAAAATAAGTTGTTTCGATATTCCATTTAGGAAAATAAGTCATAAACAACGCGTGTGTAGACCCAAAAACACTTCCCGCAGAAACAATGTGATCGCCTGACTCCAGCAATGCTGCAAAAGTCGAATATATCGCCGCCATTCCGGTTGCAAAAGCATAACCAGACTCAGCCCCTTCCATAGCGCAAACCTTATCTACAAACTCAGTTGTGTTTGGATTGCTAAAACGTGAATAGATATTACGTACTTTCTCTTCTGTAAAAGACGCTCTCATATCCTCGGCATCTTCAAATACAAAACTTGATGATAAATATAATGGAGTTGAATGTTCCTGAAATTGTGTTTTTTCTAAATGTGTACGGATGGCTTGTGTTTCAAAACCAAATTCTTGTTCGTTCATTTTTTTTTATTTAACACGAATTGCACTGATTAGCACTAATTCGTCAGTTTTTATAAATTTCACAGAGACTCGCAAAATAAACTCAGAGATTCACCAAAAATTTTTATGCGGTTTTTGCTACCATCAATAAAAGAATTATCTAATTTTCTAATTCTCAAATTGACTAATTAACTCATTTTCTAATTCTATAACGCTTCGTTGTTTAAAACAACTTTGTATTTGATGGTTGCTGTAGGCTCAACGGTTTTGGCAACTGAACAGTATTTCTCGAAAGAAAGCTGTGCTGCTTTTTTTGCTTTTTCAGGATTGATATCTCCTTCTAAATAAAAAACCACATTGATTTCTTTAAATGGTGTTGCTTCTCCAACTTTTACGCGTTCTCCTTCTACCTCAGCATTAAATGCCTTTATTTCCTGACGTTGTTTCTTTAATATCGAAATCATATCAATAGCGCTGCATCCTGCAACACCCATCAATACTAATTCCATTGGACTTGCACCTAAATCGCTTCCGCCAAATTCGGCTCTGCTATCAACATCAACTACATGACCACGCTCATTTTTGAGTTTAAAATGAAACGCGTCGTTTACTCTGTTTAAGGTTACTTTCATGTTTTTTGTTTTCCTAAGTTATTTGTCTTTTTTGTCTAATTTTCCCCAATATTCTAAAACCTGCTTTTTAGATTCTGCATCTAAAGATTTAAAATTAGGAGAAAATTTATCTGTTTTAAAATCATCAGAAACACTTGATTCGATCGTGTAAAACTGATCTTTTTGCGAAAAAATTAAATGAACTGATTGCTGTTTAAAATCAGCGTCATAAAGTCCGTAAATAAAAAGCGCATCAACACTCTTGTCTTTATTGTAATCTCCAAAAGCTTTTCTGCTTCCCCAGGCCGAAATGATTCCGCTATAATTTACTTCAAGAATAGATTTTACGATCCATTTATCATTGACTTTTGTAAACCGCTGAAAATACATTTTATCAGGATTGGCATTTTTTTCAATTTTAGAAAAAATAAATACGTTCTCCTCATTTCCAACAGCACTCACTTCATCTATCTGAATTGCCCTAACTCCTTTATACGGAAAAACTTCCTGTGTATAACTGTCTTTATTTCTAATGACATTTGAAATCTGAGCAGTCAAAATGTTCGAAAACAATAATAAAATCAGAACTTTTTTCATTCTTTAAATGTTTATTAATCGGATTTTAAAAATCTAAAATCTACACTCTAAAATCTAAAATTCTTTTACCCTTTATCCGACAATCTCAAAATATCTCCAAAAACTCCTCTCGCCGTTACTGCAGAACCAGCTCCTGCACCTTGTATTACAATTGGACGATCTCCGTAAGATTCTGTATAAATTTCGAAGAAAGAATCAGATCCTTTTAATCCGCCTAAAGCAGTGTCTGAAGGAACAGAAACTAATTTTACTTCCAGAATTCCTTTATCATTTTGTAAATCTCCTGACAATTCGCCAATATATCTTAATACGTGATTTGGTTTTTGATCGGCTTTTATTTTTTCATAAATAGGGTCGAATTCTTTTAGTTTCGTTAAGAAATCAGACACATTTCCGTCACGTAAATGTTCCGGAATCAAATTCTGAATTGAGATTTCTTCAAATTCATTTTGTAAATCAAGTTCTCTTGCCAAGATCAATAATTTTCTTCCCACATCATTTCCGCATAAATCCTCACGCGGGTCCGGTTCTGTATATCCGTTATCAATTGCTTCTTGCAGAATCTCACTAAACGGAGCGTCTTTTGCAGAGAAATTATTGAATAAATAACTTAATGTTCCGGAGAAAACACCTTTTATTTTTGTGATATTTTCGCCCGAAAGGTGCAATAATTTTATAGTATCAATTAATGGTAAACCGGCACCAACATTGGTTTCGTATAAATAATTTTTCTGATTTTCTGTCAAAGATTTTCTCAGTTTTTTATAAAAACCATAGCTTAATGTATTGGCGACTTTATTAGATGAAATCAGGTCGAAACTACTCTCGATCAACGAAATATAATTTTCTACAAAAGAGGCACTTGCTGTATTATCAATCGCAATTAAATTTTCTAAATGATGTTGGTTCGCGTAAGCAATTACATCATTGATGGTATATTCAAGACCGTCTTTTGCAATATCATTTTTCCAGTTTGAAGTTACGCCATTTTTGTTTAAAAGTAATTTCTTCGAATTGGCAATTGCAAAAACGTTCAACTTGATGTCTTTACGTTTTTCGATTGCAGCAGCCGATTCTAAAATCTGATTGATTAAAGTTCCGCCAACTAATCCGTGACCGAAAATGGCAATGTTGATTTTCTTTGAAACTCCAAAAATCTCTCCGTGAATTACATTTAACGCTTTATTAAGTTCTGATTTTTTAACCACCAAACTCACGTTTTTACCCGTAACGGTGTTGTTGAACAAAATTGGAACTATTTTATTTTTGATTAAAGCGGTGTAAGGCTTATGAAAAGTGCTCAAATCCTGACCAATAATCGAAATAACCGAAACATTATCTGTTACCGTAATTTGGTTTACATCTTTAGAATAAAAATCATTTTCAAACTCTTTTTCTAATTCGATCATGGCCGTTGTTGCTTTATCTGTAGCCACAACCAAGCCAATTCCTCTTTCTGAAGAACCTTGAGAAATGATACTTACACTAATATTATGATCGCCCATTACTTTGAAAATTCGGGCATCTACTCCAGATTTTCCTAATAATCCGCGTCCTTCAAGATTTACCAATGATAAATTCTCTAAAACCGAAAGTGTTTTGATTCCTTCTTTAGCTGAATCTGAAGTAATTAATGTGCCACGATTTTCATGATTGAAAGTATTTAAAATACGAAGCGGAATATTTTTTTCTAATAAAGGAATTATCGTTTTAGCATGCAAAATTGTTGCGCCAAAATTCGCTAATTCATTCGCTTCGTTAAACGAAAGAAATTCGATTTTTTTAGCATCAGCAACCAAATCAGGATTTGCTGTATAAATTCCGTCAACATGCGTGAAGTTCTGTAATTCTTCGGCATTCAAATAATTCGCGATTAATGATGCGGTATAATTACTACCGTTTCTGCCTAAAGTTGTTGTATCGTTATTGTTGTTTGAACCAATAAAACCCGTTACGATATTTACCGTTGAACCATTGTGTTCTTTGAAATAATTGACAACATTTTTCTTAGAAAGTTGTTCCAATGGTTGTGCATCACCAAATTTCGAATCGGTTTTTAGCAATTCTCTCGAATCAACAAAATTTGCCGGAACTCCTTTTTCTTTCAAAATCGAAGTCAGTAATTTAGCCGAAAGCAATTCGCCTTTAGACAAAATCTGATCTTTGATTTTGTTGCTATAATCACCAATTAGACTTACACCTTCAAAAAGTTTTTCTAAAATGGTAAATTCTTCGGATAAATCAACTTGTGGATAATCTGAAATTTGATATGTTTTAAAATTTTCGAATAGTGGTTTGTAATTTCCGTTTTTAGCGGCAAGTTTCAAAATGTATTCTAATTCATCTGTAGCATTTCCGCGGGCAGAAACTACAACTGCAATTTGTTCTCCTTGATTTACTTTATCAGAAATGATTGAAACTACTTTGTTAAGTCCTTCTCCGTTTGATAACGATTTGCCTCCAAATTTTAATATTTTCATTTTATTTTTCTATTGTTTCTGCCTTAAAAATATCGGCAAGTAAATGATCTAATTGTTTGTACTCGATTAAAAAAGCGTCATGTCCGTGAACCGAATCTATTTCGCTGTAAAAAACATTGTCTTTGAACTTCTTTAATTCCTGAAAAGTTTCGCGATTTTCTTTTGGTGTAAAAAACAAATCAGAGTTGATTCCGATAATATGAATCGCTGCATTTGTTCTGGACAATAAAGTTTCGAAATCGTCACTATTTCTGGTTATATCTATGGTTTTGAGCAATTGGTTCATCAGTTTATACGATGACAATTGGTATCTCTTTTGTAATTTCTCACCGTGATGCGCCAGCCAGCTTTCGATATTAAAAATAGAAAGCTTGTCGTTTATCGTACGTTGAAATTTTTCTTTGAATGATTCAGGAGAGCGGTAACACAACATGGCATGTATTCTGGCATCTTCTATAGGTCTCGAAGAATTGTTCAGTATTTGCTCTTGTAAATAACAATTAGCAATCATCCAGTCGGTCGATTTCCAGTCGGTGGCAATCGGGATTAAATTTTGAGTAATATTAGGTTCTAATGCAAGGATCTCCCAGGCAATTCCTCCGCCAACAGAACCTCCAATAATGGTGTGCAATTGGGCGATATTTAATGCCTCCACACCTTTTATAAAAATTCTGGCAATATCTCTTGTGGTGAAATCCTGATAGTTTTCTATTACAAACGAATCGTTTCCGTTTCCGGGAACGTCGAATGCTAATACGGTATATTTAAGGGTATCAATTGTTTTTTCGTCGCCAATTAAGTCATTCCACCAGCCATTTTCGCCAGTAACCTGAGCATTTCCGGTCAAAGCATGATTGACCAAAATTATAGGCGCGCTATGCAATGGTAAACCAGAAAGCGTAAAACTCAATGGCAATAATGGATATGATGCACCACTTTCTGTGATGAAATCTTGAATTATAATGGGACTTGGTATATTTTCCAATTTCAAATCTTTTTATTATTGATTTGTATGTGGAAATATTAGAAAGAAAGTACTAGAGTGAAACTAGAAAATTCTTGTTGTTATCTTTCCACGTTTGGGCGTGGTAGAATGCAGCACCTTCTTCGATTTAACGAAGGGTTGCTAAGGATTCATCGGGTCTAATCCCTCGTCCTTTCTTTATAACATTTTCAATACGTGTTTGAACTTAAAGGTGCAAATTAACTACTTATTTCTTAAACTAACAAATTTTATCGAAACTGATTGCTTAATTTCTTAAACATAATTCAACCAAAAACTATTGTACGCAAAAAATTACCGAACAATTTGCCCAGTAAAATTAAGCAGGTATTCCCCTATTTTATGATACTTTTTGATTTAGATAAAAAGTGTTTCATTTTCTTTTGAATACATCAAAAACAATAATGAATTTGGTTCTTTTTTCTCTGCTATTTTATCAGCCTCCGTGATTCCAAATCTTGGGTGTACCAATTCATTTGCTGGGGGCGGATTATTTCTTTTAGCTCTTAAGTTTTTCAAAGTAGAAAATGTTCTTGTTATGTAGTTTAATTTGCTCATGATATTTAAGTTTATGTTAGTTTGCGTTTTATAATCTTTATTATTTGTTTAATTTTTTGTTATGGCAACCAAATGGAATAAAAAAACCCTTTTGGATCACAATACCAAAAGGGTTTAAGTTTTATACAACTTATATATACTTTTAGTATCAACAGACGCGTACACAAATACGTGCGACGTTAAACATCTTGTTCATCTGTAGGGATTTATTCATCTTGGATTTACTTGCTATTTTAAAAAATTCTTGCATTTGTTTTATTTTAATAAGCTTCCCGGAAACTGCCGAAATATTTTACTTTTATCTTCTTTTTTAAATCAATTAAGAAATAAAGTTGTTTCAACTTTTGTCCCGATCGACATAACTATTTTCAGAATATTAAGTTTATTTTTCTGGTAATTTTGAGGTATTACAAATGTGCGAATATTTTTTCAATTATGCAAGTGAGGATCAGCAAATTAATCCTAAAAAACGTTAAAAAACATCATTTTAACGTTAAAAAACATCTTACAAATTTAAGATTTAAAAATATGAGCGTTAAAACCTACAAAAAAATACGTAATGAACTTTCCTGTTTCATTATATCAAAGAACAACTAACTACTATTCGAAACCACTTACAGCCAAACTGCTTCTTTATTTTTAATTTTCTCGGCTACTTTTAAAATGTCAGTTATTATCCCTCTTGAAATGGCCTGCTTACATGCCGAAGCACTTTGAATTGCTATTGGAACATCTGCATACGATTGTGTGTAGATTTCAAAAATGGTATCTGAACCTTTTAGCTGACCTATAGCTGACCAAACTGGTTCTGAAACTAATTTGACTTCCAGGGTATTTTTCTGCAAATCAAATTCGCCTACATATCTCAGCACATGATTGTCTGCCTGGGTTATTTTGGCAATTTTAAATGATTTGTCGATGGCATCTTTATTAAGAATTCCGTTTTTCTGCAGATGTTCTTCTGTGATAAGCGAATTGATTTTTATATCAGAGAAATCAAAATCCTTCCCAATTTCCCTTGTCAGAATCAGTAATTTTCTTGCTGTATCATTTCCAGATAAATCTTCTTTAAAAGTAGACCTCATTAAACCTAATAAACTGGCATCTTTTAAAAGAGATGAAAAAGTAGCTTCTTCATTCGCAAAACGATTAAAGACATAACTCAGATTATCAGAGAAAACACCTCGTATCTTGGTGATTTTTTCGCCAGAGTAATACAAATCTCTTAAGGTCTGCAATACCGGAAAACCCGTATCTACTGATGTTTCATACAAAAATTCTTTGTCGTATTTTTTAAGATTTGCCCTGATTTCTTTATACAAATCAATGGGCAGTGTATTGGCTTTTTTATTTACCGCTACAATGTTAAATCCGTTTTCGATCAAAGTATTGTAATGATGAATGAGCTCGTCGCTTGCTGTAGCATCAACGGCTATTAAGTTCTCAAATTCGTTTTCTTTGGCAAATTCAATAATATCCTGCACTTTAAACGGAACGGCCAATTCTAAGAAATTGGTTTCCCAGGCATATCCCACGCCTTCTTTCTCGAAAAAAGCTACTGTTGAATTGGTTATAATTGGAAAATGAAAATCGATATTTTTACTTTCGAGAAAAAACTCCTGACTTTCGATAATCTGATTGATCAAAGTACTTCCTATATTTCCAATTCCAAAAAGGATGATATTTATTTTAAGCTTTGACATAATTTTAATTTTTTGGGGTTAATTAACCCATATGAGATAGACGCACTGCTGAGCGCCTCTACATATATGGTAAAAAACTTTTATATTGATAGTTTTTTATAAAAAATCACCTCTAGCAGAACTCACGCTACTAAAGGCAATTTTTCAAACAAAAAACAAAAAAACCTAATTTTTATTAATACTGTATTGCGATTGGGTAACGCTTGCGAAAGCGGCTTGCAAATCAGCTATTAAATCCTCGATATCTTCAATTCCGACAGAAAGTCGAACTAAATCTTTTGAAACTCCTGTTTCCAGTTGGTCAGCATCAGACAATTGTTGGTGCGTTGTACTTGCCGGGTGAATAATTAGTGATTTTGTATCACCAATATTGGCCAAAAGCGAGAACAATTTAGTTTGATCTACCACTTTTTTAGCGGCATCAAAACCACCTTTTAGTCCAAAAGTGATCACGCCACTTTGTCCTTTTGGTAAATATTGCTGGGCTAAATCATAATATTTATTGTTTTTAAGACCTGGATAATTTACCCAAACTACCTCATCTTGTTTTTCTAACCATGAGGCTAGAGCCAAAGCATTTTCGCTATGTTTCTGAATTCGGATTGGTAAAGTTTCTAATCCCTGAATAATCTGAAAAGCATTAAACGGACTTAAAGCTGCTCCAAAATCACGTAAACCTTCGATTCTTGCTTTTGCTATAAAAGCTGCATTTCCTAAGGCTTCATGGTACACTAATCCGTGATATCCTGCAGAAGGTTCTGTAAATTCAGGGAATTTTCCGTTTGACCAGTCAAATTTTCCTGCATCTATAATAACACCTCCTAATGAAGTTCCGTTTCCTGAAATATATTTGGTTAAAGAGTGAATTACGATATCTGCGCCGTACTCAATTGGATTCAATAAATAAGGTGTAGCAACCGTATTGTCTACAATAAAAGGTACTTTAAAGTTTTTGGCTTCCGCCGAAATTCCTTTTAAGTCTAATACATCTAATTTTGGATTTCCTAAAGATTCTACAAAAAAGGCTCTTGTGTTTTCTTTAGCTGCTTTTGTAAAATTTTCCGGTTTAGAAGGATCTACAAAAGTGGTTGTAATGCCTAAACGAGGCAAAGTTACATTTAGCAAATTATAAGTTCCTCCGTATAAACTATTCGAAGCCACAATATGATCGCCCGCTTTTAGCAAAGTCAATAATGTTGTAGAAATTGCCGATGCTCCGGATGCAGTAACTACAGCTCCAATTCCGCCTTCGAGTGCCGCCAGTCGTTGTTCTAAAATATCGTTTGTTGGATTATTTAATCTCGTGTAAATAAATCCGGCTTCAGCAAGACCAAATAAATTGGCAGCGTGATCTGAATCGTTAAATACATATGATGATGTCTGATAAATAGGCACCGCTCTGGTTCCTGCATTTTTAGTAACATCGTGTCCTGCGTGTAGTGCGTTTGTTGCGAATTTTTGTGTGCTCATGATCTTAGTTTTTTAGGTATTGTTAATACTATATATTGTTATTGAAATTGATTTCTGATTGTAATCGTTATTTGAAATCGCAATTAAAATTGATTTTTGAAATTATTATTGAAATTGATATTTATTGAATAAAAAAATCTTCTCCTTCTTCTTCAAGATTATACATTAGGAGCAGCAATGATTTTTGACTTCTTATTACAGCTTGCTCTGCATTTAGTCTTGCAACTTCATTTGTTATGTCTTCGGATTTATTATTGTTTTTTTGAGAATCGTTTCTCAATAAATATTCTACTGCAATTGAGTTTAATGTTTTCATAATATAAAATTTAAAAGTGTTGAAATAAAAAAAAGCCCTTTAGGATGGCTACCAAAAGGGCTTATAGTTCTAACTATAACAAAGATTTTATCTTTTACTTTTGGCAACAGCGAATTGGGATGCACATTTGCATCATCTCACAACATATCATCATATTATTCGCTATTGTTTTCATTTTATTTTATTTAAATTAATTGTTTTTTTAAACTCGACTAATTCGATAGAGTAAATATATAAACTATTTTTAGATCTACCAAATTAAAAATTGATAATTAACACATTTTTTTTTCGAAGCCTTATAAATAGTGCTGTTTCTCTTTATAGATTAGCCCACGGGTTTTACGGATTGAACTGGTTTACGCGGAATACTTTTATCTTTCAATTTCTACTTAAAAAATTTAGCCACAGATTAAAGGATTAAAACGATTAAAAAAATCTGTGAAAATCTTTTAATCTGTGGCATTTTTAATTGAAACCAAAATAAAAAAAGTTAAGCCACAGTTTAAATGATTACAAAAAAAATCCGCGTAAACCCGCTCAAATCCGTAAAACCCTTGGGCCAATCTTCTGTTTTTAGAATTTGAAACTTAATCTGGCGAAACCAAATCTTCCGTTCAATCCAAATTGTGATACCGCTCTTGAATAAGCAAACTGATTTGCATTCGTCAAATCTGTACTTGGCGCAGGAGACAATGTTGGCGTTGTATTGGTAAATGCCGGAGTTGACGGATTGTTTCTATCCGGATAAACATCTCCTATATTATTAAGACCAATTGTAAATCTGAATTTCTCATTGATTTGATATCCTAAAGATAAATCGGTAACAATTTTCGCACTGTATTCCGGATGCTCGTAAACTGATGATGATCCGTCTAAATTTACATCTGTCGCTCCCGGATCAGTCACTTTTCCGAAATAACTGTTTCTTAAATAAATATCCAGTTTTTTGATGCTGAATGTCGTCATCAAA
Source organism: Flavobacterium sp. C3NV (assembly GCF_046825355.2). NCBI lineage: Bacteria > Pseudomonadati > Bacteroidota > Flavobacteriia > Flavobacteriales > Flavobacteriaceae > Flavobacterium > Flavobacterium sp. C3NV. The sequence goes on from NZ_JBKQBJ020000008.1 coordinate 179,005, forward strand.
TTCGCTTTCAATTTAGGAATCGCTTCTTCTAAATAAACTCTGCTCGATTCCGGGAAAAATGAATACACATAAGGATCTCCACCGGCATCGATAATAGACTGAGGAACATTTAATTTCCCTACTCTTTTGGTTGTATTATAACTTAAAGCAAAATCATTTCTGATGGTAAAATCCTGGATTACATCGTATTTTTGAGAAATCACTACATCTATACCTTTTGTTTCAGAATCGATTCCGTTGGTCCAGAACGAAGCTCTTTCAACTCCTTTTAAATCAAATGCTTGTTGAAACAATGTCAATGCGTCTTTTTGTGTAGCAGATGTAGCTGCATTTATCTGAGCATCTGTTGGTCTTGAATATTGTCCAGTAAGCACCACTCTGTCATCGATTCTTGTAAAGTAGGCATCTGTTGCAATCGTAATGTTCGCATCAGGAATTTTAAATGTAAATCCTGTACTAATACTTTTAGATTTTTCAGGTTTTAGACTTTCAACTCCAATACTTTTTGCGGCCTGAGAATCATTTGTAAAATAACCTACTTGGTAAGGTGCTCCATTTATAAACTGAGTAGAACTTGATTCAAAATATTTTTGTTGTAATGATGGCGCTCTAAAACCCGTTTGTCCTGAAATTCTCCAGTTGATATTATCATTTATTTTTAAAAGAGAAGCTAATTTAAAAATAACCGTGCTTCCAAAATCTGAGTAATTTTCATAACGAACAGCTCCGTTCAAAAGCCAGTTTTTAGTGGCATTCAATTCTAAATCAAGATAAGCTGCACCACTTTTTCTGTCTTTTTCTTTAGCATCAGATGGTTGAAATCCTGAGAATCCCTGTGCTCCTGCTCCACGCTTGTTACCAAAAAAGTCTGTCACTATTAAAGGTGAGTTACTTGGCAAAATTCCAGGAACTATGTTTCCGTTTGTATCATACAATCCGTAAGAAGCTTCTTCTCCTGCTTTAATCTGATAGTTTTCATATCTGAACTCTCCACCAAAAGCAACATTCAGTCCTTCTAAAACATCAAGTTTTTTACTGAAATCCAAATTGGTTGTGCTTTGCAAAAATGAAACCTTACCAGCATCAAAACTAGAAGGAGAATTTACTCCTAAAGTTGCATTGATGGTATTGTTTACATCGTATTGAAAAGAGTTTGACCCCAGGTTGGTACTTAAATCAGTATCAAAACCCAATATATTGGTAGTAACTCCAAGTGCCGCGGACGCATCTAATATAGACGATTCTATTTCTGGTAGAAATCCGTTTTCATACACTTGCGTGAAAGTACCAGAACCGTTTGGTAATCTGTTGAAAGCATAAGATTTACCGTTTCTATACGAAACTCCACCAAAAGAATACAAAGATGTAATATCAGATAATGGATATTTTGTATTATAATATAGTTGTCCTGAAGCCAGTTCTGACTGACCAACACTCATATTATAATCACTTCTTTCCTGACCTCTGTAAGCAAGTTCATTATTAGTAACATCAAAATTCAAAGCAGTTTGCATTTGAGCCAATGTTGTTGCAGAAGAAATTGCAGTTTGCTGAGCCGGTGTAAAATAACTTACTTGTGGTGCATATTGTTGTAATGAACTAATAATTTGCGCTGAATTTGAAGTATTGTTAATATTACTGAACAATGAATTGATAGCCACACCATTTTGAGCTGCTCTGTTTTCTACAGCATTATAAGCGTTAAAAATTCCATTATTTCTAATTCCCGCTCTGCTTGTTGCCTGTCTGGTTACAGCAGTTCCGGTAACGTTCAGGAAACTTCCTTCTTTACCTAAAGAGGTTCCGTAGTTTAAATCTACTTGTACGGTTTGTCCGTCAGCTCCGCCTTTAAAATTATTAGATCCTGAAGATAAGTTGGTACCATATTGAATACCTCCCGAAATAAAATTAGCATTCTTTTTCAGTACAATATTAATAACCCCAGCGATAGCATCTGAGCCGTATTGAGCTGCTGCACCGTCACGTAAAACTTCGATTCTTTCGATAGCAAATGACGGAATTGCATTTAAATCTGTTCCAACAGATCCTCTTCCCGGAGATCCGTTTATGTTTACCAAAGCACTTGAATGCCTGCGTTTACCGTTTACTAATATCAAAACCTGATCAGGGCCTAAACCTCTTAATTGCGCCGGATCTACGTGATCTGTAGCATCTGCGGTAGAGGTCGCGTTACTGGTAAATGAAGGTGCAACGTAATTTAAGATCTGAGTAACACTTGTTTGCGGAGAACCTTTTGTAATATCTGAAATATTAAAAACATCTACAGGAACAGGAACATCGGTTTTTACACGATTTTTACTTCTGGATCCTACTATTGTTACTTCAGACAATTCATTATTTTTCAGGCTATCCTGTTCTTTTTTATTTTCCTGAGCATAAACACCTGAAAACGTGAGCAGACCTAAAGCGATTAGTACATTTTTTTTCATTGCTTTTAAGATTAATTTAGTGGTTTTGGCTTAAAAAGTATTTGCAGTTATTTTTTATCGGGACAAAAAAAAACCTCTGCGATCTGCAGAGGTTTCTATTTATATTTTTGAAAAAAAATTACAATAGCGTCTCTGCGGAGAACTCCGGCATCTTACAAGACATCATATTGCAAACTGTAAATTTCATTTTTTTTAATTTTCGTGAGGCAAATTTGCAAACTATTTTTTTATCAGCCAAACAAAAACTGAAATATTTTCTATTACCCTATCAAATTAGTATATTACTGTTAAATTTATGCCATAAAAAATAAAAAAAGTTGAACTTTAATTTGCAAATCAAAATGGTTTTGTACTTTTGCACCCGAATACGGAGGAAAAATTTGAACTGATTGCAACCTCTTCATAATGAAATGGTTCGTTATGAATGCCGAAAGATAAATTTCGGCATTAAAAAATGCTAAAGCAGACTATCTCCTTTAGCCCTTTTTAAGCAATTTTTTTCCTCACTTAATTTTAATTTAATAAATTATTATGGCTTATTTATTTACGTCAGAATCTGTTAGTGAAGGGCATCCAGACAAAGTTGCAGATCAAATTTCGGATGCATTAATTGATAACTTTTTGGCATTTGATGCTGACTCAAAAGTAGCTTGCGAAACTCTTGTTACTACAGGTCAGGTAATTTTAGCTGGTGAAGTAAAATCGAATACTTATCTTGATGTGCAGCAAATTGCCCGTGATGTAATCCGTAAAATTGGATATACAAAAAGCGAGTACATGTTTGAAGCAAATTCTTGTGGAATTCTTTCAGCAATTCATGAGCAATCTGCAGATATTAATCAAGGGGTTGACAGAGCTAAGCCAGAAGAGCAAGGTGCAGGAGACCAGGGAATGATGTTTGGTTACGCAACTAACGAAACTGAAAACTACATGCCACTGGCACTTGATCTATCTCATAAATTATTACAGGAATTAGCAATTTTAAGACGTGAGAATAACGAAATCACTTATTTACGTCCTGATGCAAAATCGCAGGTAACTTTAGAATATAGTGATGATAACAAACCAACTCGTATTGATGCGATTGTAATCTCGACTCAACACGATGATTTTGATGAAGAGGCTACTATGTTGGCTAAAATCAAAAAAGATATCATCGAAATTTTGATTCCAAGAATCATTGCTAAAAATCCAACTCACGCGCATTTATTCAATGATAAAATCAACTACCATATTAATCCAACAGGAAAATTCGTTATTGGAGGACCTCACGGAGATACTGGTTTAACAGGAAGAAAAATCATTGTTGATACTTACGGTGGAAAAGGTGCTCACGGTGGTGGTGCATTCTCTGGAAAAGATCCAAGTAAAGTAGACAGAAGTGCTGCTTATGCAACTCGTCATATCGCTAAAAACTTAGTGGCTGCAGGTGTTGCTGACGAAATCTTAGTTCAGGTTTCTTACGCAATTGGAGTTGCTGAACCAATGGGTATTTTTATTGATACTTACGGAACTTCTAAAGTAAACTTAACTAATGGTGAAATTGCTAAAAAAGTAGAAGCTATCTTTGATATGCGTCCTTATTTTATCGAGCAACGTTTGAAATTAAGAAACCCAATTTATAGCGAAACTGCTGCTTACGGACACATGGGACGTAAACCGGAAGTGGTAACTAAAACTTTTTCTGCTCCGGGAGGAAATGTAAAAACAGTTACTGTTGAGTTATTTACCTGGGAGAAACTTGATTTCGTAGACAAAGTAAAAGCAGAATTTGGATTGTAATTCAATCTAAAATTTACATATAAAAAGAGGCTGTCTATTCATTTTAGGCAGCCTCTTTTATTTTTGGTTAGTTTTTATCTGTAGCTAAATTCGACGCGGATAAAACGGATTTACTTCGTAAAGTCGCGGATAAAAACGGATTTTTTTTCCTGGCTTATTTTTTGTTTCGGACGGAATGCATAATCATTACTGTTGATTGTAATCTAGTTTTAAAATGCATCTAGCAAAAAAAGAAGGGTTTCTAAAATTATAGAAACCCTTCTTTTATTTTTAGCAAATTCAATAATTCTCAAATAGAATCCGTTTTTATCTGCGTTTTCGCGGTAGCGAATCCGTTTTATCTGCGTCTAAATTTCAATACTAATAAAACAGAATTTATCGCTCTAATTGTACATTTGGTAATGTCTTAGGACGAGAAGCATCATTTGATAAAATCCATCCTGTACGGTACATCCACTCTGTCATTTTATGCAATTTCACGAAATCAATATTTTCAGATTCATCCATTGGCGTGTGGTATTGACTGTGCAAAACACTGGTATAGAAAACCGATGGAATTCCTCTTTTTGCATAAGGCAAATGATCTGAACGGAAATAAAAATATTCCGGATGTTCTGGTCTGTCCCAAAGTTTATCCAAATCGAATTTAGGACCTTCATCATTGGCTTTTTTGGCAATCGCTACCAAATCTGATGAGTTTTCGTGAGGAGAACTCGATCCTAAAAGAGCGGCTTGGTTTACATTATTCCGACCAATCATATCACCGTTTAAAACTGCAATGATATCTTTTTCCGGAACTGTTGGGTGCGACGCGTACCATCTTGATCCTAACAGGCCTCTTTCTTCTGCACCGTGAAATACAAACAAAGAAGTTCTTTTTCCTGGTTGTTTTTTGTAAGCTCTTGCAATAGCTAACATGGCTACACAAGTACTCGCATTATCATCTGCTCCATTATAAATAGAATCCTGACCGTATTTTTGTCTTACACCATCATGATCCTGGTGTCCGCTAAAAAGAACATATTCCTTTTTTAATTTAGGATCTGTTCCTTCTACTATTCCAACTACGTTTACTGATGGATATTTATAAGTTTCAGAAATTACTTCTGTAGACAAAAGATCTTTCGTTGTTTTTAAATAGGCTAACTGATCATTATGCACCCAAAAAACCGGCATAGTTGATCCAATTTTATCGCGAACTCCTTCAATTCCGTAAACACCTCTTGTCATTTGTGGTTCTACCTGAGACCAGCTTTCTTCTGCCAATGCATCTGCTACAAAAATAAGTGCTGACGCTCCTTTTTTTGATACAAGCTCATAGTATTTACTTCGAACAAGACCCGGATAACGTCTGTCAAAAAGCGAAATATCATCTGCAATTCCTTCTTTCGAAGCTAATACAACAACCGCTTTTCCTTTTACATCTGCTTTCTCAATCTCTTCTTTTGTTGCGGCTCCCAGATATACTAATGGCGCATCTACTTTTATATTGGTAGTTTCTGCTACGAGAACATCTTTCCACAATTTATATTCTTTTTGTCCAATTTTAAATTTTGTATTAGGAGTTACCTGATGCCTGTACATATCAAAAAACTGGAAATAAGTTCCGTCATCACCAGCCGGAGCCATTCCTGCTTCTTTCGCTTTATTGGCCAGCCACATCGACACCTTTAACTCATCAAGAGTTCCTGCTTCACGACCATTAAAATGATCACCAGCCATCTGGTACATATCGGTTTTAAGGTCTTTGTCTGTAATTGCTGAAACTAGCGGTTTTTTAATTGCCTGCGAAAAAACTACTCCTCCGTAAGCAATCAAAACGAGTATCATTTTATTTTTCATACGTTTTAATTTAGTATCCCAAACTTAGTAATTAATAGAGAAAAAAAAGCTTATTTGGATTTGAAATACTACTGAAATGCTAAATCAATAAAATCACAGGAACATTTTTTTTGCATTATTATTTTTATTTGGTTATCCCTTACAATTTAGCTTACTTTATACAAAATAACTGATTAAAAAAATGAGCCGACTTCCATCGTTACAAAACGTTCTAAACGCAACATTAAATACCATTCTTAGATTTCCACTCGAAATCATAACTGCGATTTCAGGAACCATTTTTGCCATTATCCTTAACGAACTAGAATATCAGGATCCTAACAAAGAATTTTATCAAAAAGCCCTAATGAGCTCTTCATTGTGTTTGGTTTTATTTCTTTCTGTGAGCTTATTTTTTATCGCTGCAAAAAAAAATACTATTCTGCGTTTCGTTACCAGTATCGTTTTGGGTGCATTCATTGTGCTCTTTGTTTTTGGTTTTCATCAACGGATTACAGAAATAGAAATACAGCAATTTTTAGTACTTAACATTGCTTTGCATTTGTTGGTTTCATTTGCAGGTTTTCTACCAAGAACCTATAATCAGGATGAATTTTGGGAATTCAACAAGCAGCTTTTTCTTCGAATTTTAACTTCCGGATTGTATAGTATTGTACTTTATTGCGGTCTGGCACTGGCGATTTTAGCTATTGATAAGTTGTTTAAGGTTAAATTTTATAATGATATTTATCTTCATATCTTTTTTGTTATTGCGGGAATCTTTAATACTATTTTCTTTTTAAATGGTGTTCCGGAAACCAATAACAGTCAAAATCCGTTGGTTTTAAAATATCCTAAAGGACTTAAAAACTTTACTCAATATGTTTTGCTACCGCTAATAAGTCTATATCTGGTGATTTTAATCTGTTACGAAGCAAAAATTCTTATCACACTTTCATTGCCTGTGGGCTGGGTTTCGTATCTGGTTTTAGTATTTGCCATTTTCGGAATTCTGTCTTTTTTATTAATTCATCCCATCGCGACTGAAACTGCCAATCTTTGGATGAGAACCTTCAGTCGTTGGTTTTATTTTCTCTTGATTCCTTTATTAGGATTACTTTTTTGGGCGATTTTGTACAGAATTAATCTTTACGGCTTTACGCACGAACGTTATTATGTTATATTATTATCGATATGGCTGTCTATTGTTGTGGGGTATTTTTTAATTCAAAAAAATCCTAAAATTAAGTTTATACCTATAAGTATGTGTCTGGCCGGACTGCTTTCTATTGTTGGTCCGCAAAGCGCTAATTCTATATCTAAATACAGTCAGTTATCCCGATTTGAATTTTATATGGAAAAATCAAATCAAAAATTAACTTTCGAACAAGAACAGGATTTAAGCAGTATCGTTTCATTTTTAGATGATAATTATGGTGCAGCAGTTATGATTCCTTATGCTAAAGGAAAACTGGAAGCGCTTCTTAAAAAAGACAAATCTCCTGGTTATTATGAAATAATGAAAAGCTTAGGATATGAATATCGTTCAGAATATGATCTGAGAAATGATACAGACAACACTTTTTATTTTTATTATTATGGAAATGACAATAATAAAGTAGAAAATATTCATGGAAACGACTTTTTGTTTTCAATCTCCAGCTATAACAATTTTGATTGTAACAACTGTACTTCGATAGAAGGAAAAACCTATAGTATAAAATCAGTAAAAACCGATTATGGTCTGGATCTGCAAATCAATCAGGACATTATTCCATTAAAAATAAATGAATTTGTCAATAAAAACTCCAATTTTAGAAGAAACAATCACTCCAATAAAAGCGTGGTACAAAAAATAGACCATCAAAAATATGCCATCACTTTGAATTATATTAGTGCAAATGGTTCTATCGAAGAAAAAAAGAAAATCTTAGACAATTACGAGATTAAAGTAATGGTTGCTATTAAAAAGTAAAAAAGAACCCGACAAGATTAAAATCTTCTCGGGTTTTATTTTTTGTTTCATATTAATATTAAAACTTAATAAGTTCCGTTTTGCATTTTTGATAATGTTTCGCGAATATCTGTAGCAGTTTGTTCTTCAACATCTTCGTTTACATATTTAACAGCGAGAGTTTGTGTTGTAATCGCTTTCTCTTTTTGTCCGTCTTTATAATACAACTGCGCCAGAGTGTCTAGATAGTAAGGATTGTTTTTGTTTAAAACTAAACTGCACTCAGACCAATTTATAGCTTTCTTTATATAAGACTGATTCTTTGAATCCAATACAACCGACCAGGATATTTCATTACATAAATTAGAATGGTATTCCTTGAACTCCTTCCAGTCATAATAATGTAATGAATTAGAGTCAAAGGCATTATCAAATAATTGATCCAGATTTTGAACCATACTGTCTTTATTTACTAAATATTTACCGAAGTATTTTTCAAACTCTTGTATGTAAACAGTATTATCATTAGTCTTTTCGGCGATATCAGCCTGATAATTGAAATAATTGCTATAAAATTGAAAATTCCCTTTATCAATCGACATTATTTTCTCATATGCTTCTTTAATCTTTCTTTGGTCAGATTTTATATAACTGCCGTCATTATTATATATAGAGGTTGAATTTTGTAATGCATTTGATATCTCTGTGCTTAAATTTCCTATTTGAATTGGAGCATTTTCCTGCTCATTAAAAGCTCTTCGTTTTGCATCAATTGCATCGTAATGTTTTATTAGATAATCGATAGCTTTAAAATCTACTTCGTCTAAAACTTTATCTTTTAAATAAACTTGTTTGGTGTAGCCAACGCTTTTTATTTCCTGCAAAATTGCCTGAACGAGCACCATATCCGGACTTATATCATTTTGATGTGTTTCTATCACTTTTTTCCAAACCTGTCTGGCTTTCTTTTGGTCTAAGTCGAATTTAACAAACTTAAAATCGTCTTTGTTTCCATCTTCCTCACTATATTCATAATCATAATCGCCCAATGGCCCCAGTGCCGAAACATCATAGAATGCTTGTACTAGTTCGACATCTTTTGAGTTTTTAGTATTTAATGTTTGAGCAAAATTATTTTTTAGATAAGTTCTTTTGAGTTTACCATTAAAAGAATCATAATACATAAACTTATCTGTTTTGTCAGGAGATAAATTTGATTTTGCCCATGCTAAAATAGTTCCCTTTTCATCTAAAACCATTAAAACTGGCGAATCTGTCATTTTGTTCTTTTTCAGCCAGCTTTCATCTTCTTTCGATGTTAGATAAAAATTAAAAGGATCATATTGAGGCTCATAAGTACTTGAAATATATCCTATGTAGCGTTGTTGTTTTTCTATTAAATTATCAAATTCAGCCTGTGCTTCTGCATTTTTTGGATCACTATATACGGCTAAAAATTTATTTCCATCAGTCTTTGTTTGCTGTAAAGCTTCCGGAAGCGATTTTGCAATTTCAATTTTAAAATCTGTTGCAGGCAAATCAGCACTTTCTTCAGGAGCGACAGCATCTCCATCTGTTTCTTCTTTTCCGGGGTAAGTCCAACTTAAAACTTGTTTTGTTTCTAAAGGCGGAATTATTGATTTATCTGGGTCAACGATGGGCTCGTCGCTATAAAAAACAGTTATATTATCATATTCACCGATCGACAGTTCCTTTTTTTTACTGTCTAGATAACCTTTGATCGGTATATTAGGCAATACATAGTTTACCTTTACTTTTAGTTCTGTTATCGCATTTGGTATTTCGTATTTAAATATTTTTCTTGGTTCATAATCAAATCCTTCATTTACGAAATAAAAATATTGAGCACGATTCATTTCAAAACTTTCATTGAAATCACCATTTGAATCATAAGCTGTCAGATCTGATACTTTTTGATAATGAATAGAATCTGTACCATTTTGTGTACCAATATAAATACCATATAATGAACTATCTTCCTCAAAACTAACCTTAATTTTATCTCGCTTAATTTTGGCGTTTTTTATATATTGAACTTCAAAAACAGATTTATCTCCATCTTTGTTTTTAAACAATAACGAATCGTTTATTACTTCATAATCTCCATAAGAAAGTACCAATTCGAACTTATTATTATCCAATAAATTTAATTTCATTCTTCGGCCTGAATCATCAAGCGAATAATATGATTTACTTTTTAAAGTCTCTTGCTGGGCAAAAGATGGAACACTTAAAAATAAAAAAAGTAACAAAAACGACCAATAATTCTGCATAGCTAACTTATTAAAAAAATACATATAATTCTTACAAATGTATTTGATTAAAATATGCTATCAAAGCATTTGTAACTAAATAATTACAAATGAAAAAGCCTGACAATTATAAACTGTCAGGCTTTTTTATTATTTGTATTTTTTAAATACTTAATAAGTTCCGTTTTGCATTTTAGATAATGTTTCGCGAATGTCTGTAGCAGTTTCTTCCTCTACGTAATCGGTTAAATATTTAACAGCGAGAGTTTGTGTTGATATCGCTTTATCTTTTTGTCCGTCTTTATAATACAACTGCGCCAGAGTGTCTAGATAATATGGATTGTTTTTACTAACCACCAAACTATATTCTGACCATGTAATTGCTGACTTTATAAAACCAGTATTGCCGGGTTTTGAAACTACGGTCCATGCCGCTTCATTGCACAAGTTCGAATGGTATTCCTTAAAAGCATTCCATCCATTATATGAATACTCAGAATTAGGATCGATCGAAGTAAACATTGTATCTAGTTTTTCGATAACGCTTCCTTTATCTGTAGCAAGATTAGCATTAAAATAAGTACTAAACTCTTTTAGATAATTTGTATTTGAGCCGTCTCTATCTTGTATCTCAGCCAAATAAGTAAAATAATTTTGATAAGATTCAAAATTGCCTTTTCCTGCAGCAATTATTTTTTTATAAACCGAAATCGTTTTGCTGTCATCTTTTGCTCCCGAAGCATTATTTTCGACGACATAATTATTTTGCTGTAAAGCTGTCGCAATCTCCGTATTTAAGCTTCCTATAGCATGCGTTTCTCCTTCTTTAGCAGTAAAAGCAGCACGTTCAGCATCAATCGCATCGTAGTGTTTTATCACATAATCTATTGCAAGAAAATCAGTATCATTTAAAACTTTATCATCTTTAAAAAACTGCTTCGAAAATCCCTGATTTTTAATTTCTTTCAAAATAGTTTCAACCAAATACATATTCGGTTTTGTATCTTTTTGATGCGCTTCAATTAGTTTTTTCCAAACCTGAGCAACTTCTTTTTTATCTAAGGCTGCATTTGCAAACTTAAATTCCGAAGCATTATCATCAGTTGTTACCGTATAATCTGCTTCATAATCATACGATGTTTCAAGAATTGCCACCTTATTAAAAGCCTGAATCAAATCAGCATCTGTTGCTTTTTTGTTTTTTAATGTTTTACTAAAAGTCAACAATCCATCTGTTCTTTGCAATTTTTTATAAAGAGCATCGTAATAATTAAACTGATATTGTTTGTCCTTAAAATTAGATTTTGCAGTGGCTAAAATCTCTCCATTATTATTCAGGATAATCACACTTGGATCAGCTGTAACTTTATTCGTTTTAAGCCACTTTTTATCATCGGCTGTAGCCAAATAATAATTATACAAATCATATTCAGGATGGTACGCATCATACATATTATAAGCAATTTGCGTTTCCTGATCTTTAATAAAGGCATCAAAATCAGTTTTTGCCGAAGCATTTTTACTGTCAACACCAACTACTAAAAATTTAGTTTTACTGTCTTTAATTGATGAAAGCGCATTTTTAAGACTATTCTCGATTTTTAATTTAAAATCAAATGTTGGAGGATATGAATCTACTCCTACAACAGTAGAATCTACTGCAACACCAAAATCATCACTTACCAGAGGTTCTTTCCCGGCATATGTCCAATTTGCAACTGTTTTATTTTCTAACGGAATTATTTTTGAACTCGTTTCCGGCTGAGCATCTTTTGCATTACGAAATACCAAAGGATTATTTCCTGATTGCTCAGAAATCATTAACTCGTTTGTTTTCTGATCAAAAAAACCGGCAATTTTTAAATCGCCTACAACATCCACTTGATATTTAATGGTAACTTCTGAAACATCTTTTGGCAAAGCAAATTTAGAAACCTTGCTATTTCCTCCATATTCTTCATAAACCAAATACAAATAATCTGCTTTATCAATCTCAAAATCTACATCAGTTTTATCCTCTTCAGGATTTACTCTGGTTTTAATATCCGATAATCTTTGATATTCGACATCGCCCGAACCTTTTTGTGTACCAATGTAAAAAGAGTAGTAGTAAACAGCATCAACAAACTTTATTTTTACTTTTTTTGCTTTTTTATCATTTTTAAAAGCAAGGTCAAAACCACTATCTGCTTTTGCACTTGGAGTAAATACTAATGAATCGCCTTTGACTTCATAATTACCAGAATAAAAAACCAACTCGTATTTATTATCGTCTAATAAATTCAGTTTGATTTTTTGCCCTTTATTGGTTGATAAATAAGATCCTTTTTCAATATTTTTTGTTTGAGAAAAAGAAACAGATATTAAACAAAGGAAAGCTAAGAAACTCCATATAAAATTACGCATGCTTACAATTTTAGTTGTTACTATTTCAAACAAAGATATTTCTTTCTTATTTAAAAAAAGTATTTAAAAAACAATGCATTGTAATTAAAATACTATAAATTGTATTTCATCGAAAACATAATATAACGGGGCTGTACAGTATATTGCGAAACTCTTGTAGAAAACTGCGAGAAGCTGTCATCATTAAGATATTTAGTGTTTAGTAAGTTGGTAGCCGATATTTTGTACTCCCATTTGCTATCCTTTTTTTGATAAATTAAACTTGCGCTTAAAAAGTCATATTCGTTATCGACCGTTTTATTGCCATTGTAATAATGGTAAAACTCATATTCTGAAACAAACGAAAAACTATTCAGGAAGTAATAATCCAATCTTGCAAAAGGTTTATCTGTATAATAAGTTGAGCCGCTATATTTGTTAATCAAAGCATTATAACCAAACTCGATATTAGGCATGTTTTTATAATTTGTTGATGCTTTTACGGTGTAGCTCTGCACAAAACTTTCTGTAGTGGCCAATTCATTATTCTGGATATTATTGAATTTAGACCAATTGAAACTCGCATTTACAGACGCTTTGTAGTTCTTTAAAAACGAACGCCCGTAATTTCCCATTCCGCTAAAAGTTTCATCGGCTAAATTTGAATTATAAGGTGATGACGATTGGTTAATTCCATTAAAATCAGCTTCTGTTTTAATTGCATCTACTTTTTTAGTATAAGTTGCATTGGCAAAAATATTCTCGAAATTGAACATATTGTATTTGAAATAACGAAGCGTATGAACTTGCGAAGTGGCATTTTCTAACAAACGATTTCCGCGGAACAAACTACTGTAATCAGACAGAACATAACCCGCAGCTAATTGATTAATATCTGTAAAATCATTGGTCAGAGAGAAATTATACGTCAACGTTTCTGATTTTTTGATTTGATATAAAGCAAAAAAATCAGGCAGCACTTTTATGAAATTCTGAGAATAATCTGTTCCCAGCTGCGTGTTTTTCATGTTATAGGAATGCACACTAACACCCGGAGTTAAAGTAAATTTTCCTGCCAGAATTTTATAATGAAATCCCAGAAATACATCATTAAAATTATAGTTTACCTTATTATTGTTGTCGGGATCATTTAGATCATTTCTGTCTCCGTTATCCAACATTTGAAAAATATGGGAATTAAAATCCTGATATGAAAATGTATTTCCAAGTGTAATATTGATGTTACTTTTTGGTGTTACCATATAATAGTAATCCAGTTTTGCATCTAACTTATTTGTTTTTACAAATCGATTCTGATTGAGGTCATTTCTTTCCTGCCCCGAGGTATAACCTGCTAAGTCAAAAGGTTGTGTACGCAAATTGGCATTATAAAACGGATTTTCGTCCTGATATAAATGCTGCATTTCAAAAGCAAAAATATTTTTATCGCTTTGCGTATAATACAAACTCAAATCTTGTTTTATAGATGTTGGATCCTGTTTTTTACCCGTAAGGATAGTTTCTAACGTCGAAACTTTATTCACCACAGATTCGCGCAACAAATCGGTATCTTCATTTTGCTTGGATAATTTCGTTAAAATATCATAATCAAACTGAAATTTATCATTGGGTTTATACGTTGAACTCAGTTTAAAAAGTCCCAGATTATTTTTTTGATGTGTTTCTTCTTCTCTCTTTTGCTCATCTCCGGATTCTAAAATCGTCGTTTGCGATTTCGTTTCCAGATCTGTTTTTGAAGTTGATAAAATTCCGAAACCGCTTATGTTCCATTTCTTGGTAACGGAATAAGCAAAATTTGTTGCTCCAAATTTCGTTTCAATTTCTTTAGCGCGATTGTTTCTTAAAATCGAAATTCCCAAGTCGTTTGATGAGACATTAAAATTACTTCCGCCTTTTTGCATCATATTTTTAAATCCTCCTGTGAACTTAAAATAATCCTGAGCTGTAAGCGGTAGTTCGCCAATATTATTAAAATTGGTAATTACATTAATACTGTATTTCGGGCTGTAATAAAATAATTTCGGATTAATAATATAGCGGCTATCGAGTTCGCCAACTCCGGTTCCGGCTGTTACATCTCCAAACCAAAAGTTCTTTTTACCTTCTTTCAGTTTAATATTCATCGCTACATTATCCTGATCATTTCCTAAACCTTTTAGAGCGCCTACTTCATTGTAATTTCTTAAAACCTGAATTTTATCAATCGCATCGGCAGGAATATTTTTAACGCCGAGTTTAGTATCTCCGTCAAAAAAATCCTTTCCCTCAACCATTAACTTACTTACTTTTTTACCTTCCACTTCAATTTCTCCATCGGCATTTACCTCAACTCCTGGCAATTTTTTCAGTACATCTTCCAGTTTTTTTTCGGTTCCGGATTTAAACGAATCAGCATTGTACACAATAGTATCTCCTTTTATAGAAACCGGCATTTCGCGTACAATTTCAACACCCTGAAGTTCGATTCCGGCATCATCCATAACAATGTTCTGAACGATGTTGGCGCTTTGGGTAGAAATAGTAATTTCTTTCGATTTCATTCCCAGATAACTCACCTTAATGGAGTAAGAAGTATTGGGCTTTAATGTAAGCTGAAATTTTCCTTTGTCGTTGGTAATTCCATAAGAATCCATTGCTTTTGTAGCAGTATTTACAGCCATAATATTGGCCATCTCTAACGGATTCTTTTGCTCATCCTGAATAAATCCGTCAAAACGAACACTTTGAGAAAAGCATATAGAAGTAAATAAAAAGGCGAATATAAAAAGTGTTTTGTTCATTGATAGAATGAATAAATAAGAATAAATAAAACTTTGAAGCAGAAGATCTACCTTCCAATTGTTTGTGCCGGTCCGCTTGAACGACCACGATTCATTTCTCTAAATTCTTCCATTTTTTTTACTACCGTTTCATCATAATCTTTCTGTGAAACTACTTTTCCTTTTTTAGAAGGCTTGATATCTGCTTTATCTTTAGCATTCAAAACAATTTTTGAACATAAAATTGTAGTAGTTCCATCATTTATTTCTAAAATCAAACCGGGAAGTCCCCAATAATTTTCAGGACCTTGACTTACAGGAATTTCAGGCGTATACCAGGCGGTAACAACAATTTCTTTTGGCAACTCAAAATTATCTTCAAAATTGGTTTTAGTCTCTCCGGAAGTTTTTTTAGCTTCCTCTTTTTTATCATCGGTTTTTTTAGGTCTAAAGTTTCTAAAATCGGTTTTACTTGGTTCTTTTACCACGGTTGCTTTGTAGCAATTGTACCCGCCAATTTGTTTGGTTTCCTGCTCTAATTTCCAATTTAATTTTGGCAGCGAATCTATAACCAGAAATTCCTTGCCCATAAATTCTTTATCTACCGTATATGATTTTGTTTTAACATCTTTATAGAAAGTGCCTCCGCCTCCCATCATCGAACTCACCATAACGCGAAAACCACCTTGCTGTCCGGGAGCTTCCAGTTTTTCTTCTTCTTTATAAATAGAGGCCGACTTGTCAAAATTCAGGATAAAAGTTTTTTCCAGCATTTTTTTCATTCTTTCTTCCATGCTCTTTTGCATTTCCGGCGTGATATCACGATTGCCTCGCATGCCTTCAAATTTTGGCACTTGCGTTTTTGACTCATAAACAGCCATTCCCTGAAAATCTTTTTGCGCCTGCACTTGAGTAAATACAAACAGCAAAGACATATAATAAATTACTTTTTTCATTTCGTTTTCTTTAAAATTGTGTAAAGCCGATAAAACTTACACTCAAATGTATCGTTTATTTTAAAATTCCGAAAGTTAAATATATCAATAGCGAGAAGATATAGACAAAATCGACTATTGCTTAGACTATTACGATATAACAGGACTAAAGAACTAAATCTTTATCTTTAAGTAATTTCTACTTTAGTTTTTTGTAATTTGGCTCTTTAGAAACCAAGTATTATGAGCAAAACGGCACATATTTTTTTATATTTTCTTTTTATTGCCTGCTCTTTTTCAGCTGTTTTTTCGCAAAACCAAAAAATAAAAGCAACCTCTGTTTCTCGTCTCTCAACTGATGCTGATGATTTTTCAGGTTACGACTCTTTTGGATATTCTTATCAGATAAAAAATAATGTTTTCAGTAAAATTAAAGGCAAAGAAATATTTGAATACAAGAATGTTTCATTAGGAAAAATTACCAAAGTCGATTTACAAAATCCGCTTAAGATTGTTTTATTCTATGAAGATTTTAATACCGTTGTATTATTAGACAATCAGCTTAATAAGGTTACAGAGATTAATTTTTCTCTCAACAATACACCCATTGTTGTTTCAGCAATCGGAATGTCTACACAAAATCAGCTTTGGATTTACAATGCCTTAAACCAGCAAATTAGTCTTTTTGATTATTTAAAAAATGAATACAAAACCGTTTCTACTCCATTAATAGAAACCATAAAATATTATCAAACCGACTTCAATACCTTTTATTGGATTGATAAAAAAAACAATTGGTTTTCCTGTGATATTTTCGGGAAAACAACTTCGTTAGGAAAAGTGTCTGATTTTGATGCAATCGAAATAATCAATAATCATCAATATCTTTTTAGCAAAGCTAATTTGTTGTATTTTAAAGACATTACAAGTACAAATTCAAATGCATTTTCTGAAATTGAAATTTTAGAAAAATCGTTTGACAAATTCTGCTACAAAGACCAAATTTTATCTATTTTTACAGCTAAAGAAATAATAAATTATAAAATCGTAACACCGTAATGCACATAGCAATAGCAGGAAATATAGGAGCAGGAAAAACAACTTTAACTAAATTATTGGCCAAACATTTCAAATGGGAACCTCATTATGAAGATGTAGTTGATAATCCGTATTTAGATGATTTTTACCATCAAATGGAGCGCTGGTCGTTTAATTTGCAGATTTATTTCCTTAACAGCCGTTTCCGTCAGGTATTGCAAATTCGCGAAAGCGGAAAGAAAATCATTCAGGACAGAACGATTTATGAAGATGCCTATATCTTTGCGCCCAACTTATATTCGATGGGATTAATGACGAGCCGTGATTTCGAAAACTATACTTCGCTTTTTGAATTAATGGAAGGATTAGTAAAAGCGCCTGATTTATTAATTTACCTAAGAAGCTCTATTCCTAATTTAGTAGGGCAAATTCACAAACGCGGACGTGATTACGAAAACTCTATTTCTATTGATTATTTAAGCCGATTAAACGAAAGATACGAAGCCTGGGTACAAACTTATACTAAAGGAAAATTATTAATTATTGATGTTGATAATATTAATTTCGTTGATAATCCGGAAGATTTAGGAAACATCATTAATAGAATTGATGCTGAATTGAATGGGTTGTTTTAGAAACACAGATTACACTGATTAATATATAAAAAATGCCTCTAAAAATTTTAGAGGCATTTTTTATTATAAATATAACCGCAATCTTGTCATCCCGAGGAACGAGGGATCTTCGCAAGAAACTCCGCATTCAAAATCGCCAATCTTTGTCGATTAACTAGTGTGATCCTTCGTTCCTCAGGATGACAAAAAGACGGATATTATCTTTTACTTCGCAGCTTCGATTTTTGCTTTTACTTCAGCTTCTGTTCCTTCATAAACTTCGGTAGTTGTTTTGCCATTTTCTGTTTTTGTTACGGTTCCGGTTGTAACCCCATTAACCGTAGACAAATTTACCTCAAGTCTGTTTTTACTGTATTTAGTAGTATCAAAACAATCTGTTTTTTGGTATGCATATTTTCCGTTTGCATCGTAATGCGCCAGGCATTTTGCTGTTTCTTCAGCCGTGCATCCTTTTTCTTTGCACATTTTAATACATTCTTCTTTGGTCATGCCAGATAAATCTCCACATTTAGAAACTCCTCCTGCATGCATTTCAGTTTTAGCACAACAAGAACCTTTTTCAGCCAAACCAGCTGTAGCATGTCCTTCACCTAAAATAGGCGCAATTACCAATCCTATCAAACAAGTTAATTTGATCAGGATGTTCATTGATGGCCCTGAAGTATCTTTAAACGGATCTCCTACTGTATCTCCGGTTACAGCTGCTTTATGTGCATCAGAACCTTTGTAAGTCATCTCTCCGTTGATTAAAACTCCTGCTTCAAAAGATTTTTTAGCATTGTCCCAGGCACCTCCGGCATTGTTTTGAAAAACTGCCCAAAGTACACCAGAAACGGTAACTCCTGCCATATATCCTCCTAACATTTCAGCAATTAACTGATTGTTATCTGCATAAACTAATTTTCCTAAAAGTACAATTGCAATTGGAAAACCAATCGTAAGAATTCCAGGTAACATCATTTCGCGTAAAGCGGCTTTTGTAGAAATCTCTACACATTTTCCGTATTCCGGTTTTCCGGTTCCTTCCATAATTCCTGGAATCTCCTTAAACTGACGACGTACTTCATACACCATATCCATAGCGGCTTTTCCAACAGAATTCATAGCCAAAGCTGAAAATACTACCGGAATCATTCCACCCACAAATAACATGGCTAAAACAGGTGCTTTAAAGATATTGATTCCGTCAATTCCTGTAAATGTTACATACGCTGCAAATAAAGCCAATGATGTCAAAGCTGCAGATGCAATTGCAAATCCTTTTCCGGTTGCTGCAGTTGTATTTCCTACTGAATCTAAAATGTCTGTTCTGGTACGAACTTCTTTTGGTAATTCGCTCATTTCGGCAATTCCTCCTGCATTGTCAGATATTGGTCCAAAGGCATCAATTGCCAATTGCATAGCAGTAGTTGCCATCATGGCTGAAGCTGCTAAAGCTACTCCGTAAAAACCTGCTAAGGCATACGAAATCCAAATTGCTGCTGCGAACAAAATTACAGTTGGAAAAGTAGAAATCATTCCGGTTGCCAATCCTGCAATAACGTTTGTTCCTGCACCTGTAGATGATTTTTGTACAATTGCCATAACCGGTTTTGTACCTAATCCTGTATAATATTCGGTAACAGATGAAATAGCTCCACCCACTACTAAACCGACTAAAGTGGCATAAAAAACACGCATTGATGAGATGTCTTTAGAACCTTCGCCAAAAAAACTCATTTGCATAGTTTCCGGCAACATGTATTTTACCAGAAAGAAACAGGCAATGGCAGTTAAAACAATTGAAACCCAGTTTCCTATATTTAATGCTTTTTGTACTTGTGCTTCTTTGGCATTATCATCGGATATTTTTACTAACGTAGTTCCTATAATAGAGAATAAGATTCCGAAACCGGCAATCGCCATTGGCAATAAAATTGGACCAATACCGCCAAAAATATCCTGAATGTTTCCACCCATATCTTTGATCACGTAATTTCCTAAAACCATAGCCGCCAAAACTGTTGCTACATACGAACCAAATAAATCTGCTCCCATACCGGCAACGTCTCCAACATTATCTCCTACGTTATCTGCAATTGTAGCAGGATTACGAGGATCATCTTCCGGAATTCCGGCTTCTACTTTACCTACTAAATCTGCTCCAACATCGGCAGCTTTTGTGTAGATTCCGCCACCAACTCTGGCAAACAAAGCAATTGATTCTGCACCCAATGAAAATCCGGCTAAAGTCTCTAAAACCTTAGTCATATCTTCAGATGAAGTCCAAACGCCATTCATAAATATTTGAAAGAAAACAATGAAAAATCCTGTTAGACCTAAAACAGCTAAACCTGCAACTCCAAGTCCCATTACGGTACCACCGCCAAAAGAAACTTTTAAGGCTTGCGGCAAACTTGTACGGGCAGCCTGAGTGGTTCTAACATTTGTTTTAGTGGCTATTTTCATTCCCATATTTCCAGCCAAAGCCGAGAAAAATGCTCCAAAAATAAACGCCACTACTATTAATATATGTGTAGTAGGAACAATAAAAGAAATTCCGGCTAAAACGATACTGGCACCAATTACGAAAAAAGTCAGTAATCGGTATTCTGCTTTTAAAAATGCTAATGCGCCTTCGTAGATGTAATCTGAGATCTCTTTCATCTTGCCATCGCCAGCATCTTGTTTTAGGACCCAAGTCCTTTTTATCGCCATGAAGACTAATCCTACAATTGCCATAACAATTGGCAAGTAAATCATAAATTCGTTCATAATATTATAATGGTTATTGGTTAATATTCAATATACTATGTAAAACGAATTTAAACAAAAAAGCAATACTCCTGACGGCCGTATTGCTTTTTTTATAATAGAATAGGGTAAAAATTATTTAATACTAAATAATCCCTCTGGTTTATTTTCAATATCATCAAAACGCTTTGTACACTCAGCAATAATTGCAAATGCTTCGTTTACATCTCCCCAACCTTCTACATCTACTTGTTTGTTTTCAAGATCTTTGTAAACCTGGAAGAAGTGCTCGATTTCTTTCAATAAGTGACCGTTAATATCTGAAAGGTCATTTAGTGAATTCCAGATTGGATCTGAAACCGGTACACAAATGATTTTTTCGTCTGGTCCTTTATCATCTGCCATATGGAAAACTCCAATTGGTTTTACTTCAATAACACATCCAGGAAAAGTTGGCTCGTTTATTAAAACTAATACATCAAGAGGATCTCCGTCAAGTGCTAAAGTTTCAGGAATAAATCCGTAATCTGCCGGGTACATCATCGAAGAGAATAACATTCTGTCGAAACGCATTCTTTTGATTTCAAAATCGTACTCGTATTTATTTCTACTTCCACGTGGTATTTCGATTAATACATCGAAAGTTGTTAATTTGTCTGCGGTCATTTTCGTTTTTTATTATTTCTATAATTTCGATTGCAAAAGTAACTAAACAATCCTTTTTTACAATAAAAAACTTCATTAATATGCCTACTTTTCTTTTAAATAACAGACAGTTAATATGTAATTTTCCTGTTTCTCTTATTTAAGTAATAATGCCACAGCAAATATGTTGCATAAGATCGGTAAGGACTCCATTGTTGCGCATGAATTTCCATTTCGTTTTTGTCATGAATATCAAGTAATTCTTTGATTGTATTGAAAACTGCAATATCACCTAACGGAATCAAATCGGGTTCCTGAAGACAAAACATTAAGTAAATATCGATCGTCCAGTTTCCTATTCCTTTTAATTTTATGAGCTCTTCCCGAACTTCTTTTGCGGTTTTTGCTGCTAAACTTTCAATATCTAATTCTTTGTTTAAAACGGCATCCGCCAATATCTTAATGTATTTTGTTTTTTGACGGCTTACACCTAAAGTGCGAAACTCTTCATCTGATAAAACAGACATTGTTTCGGGATTGCAAGTGTTGTAGGCTTTTATTTTTAAGAAGGTGGCTTTCGCCGAATCTATAGAGACTTGTTGCTCGAGTATCAATAATACTAAAGTTTCAAAACCTTGCGGGCGTTTCGGGATCGGTGGTAATCCGTATTTTTCTATGATTTCAAGAAAAACTGGATTTTTGACTGATAGAAAATCGATTGCTTCCTGCATGGCTTTATTTTAAGTCTATTCAAAATTAAATAAAAAAGAATCTCACAAAGTCGTAAAGTTTTTTTTCACGCAGATTTTGCAGATAGAGCAGATTTATTTTTCAATCTATTTTATTGATCTGCCTAAATCTGCAAAATCTGCGTGAAATAATTTTAATCAATAAAAAACGCCAAGTTGCTAGAAATTAAACTTAGCGACTTGGCGTCTTTGTGGCAATTTATTTTATCTTAGAAATAGAATCCGAACGATCCTTTTACTGCAAATTTATTGGCATCCGGAGTATTTAAATAACTACCTCTCCAGGAGAAATCGATACGGAATACTTTGAAGATATTTCCGATTCCGGCGTTGTATTCCCAATACACATTTTCTGGTGCATTATAGGGTTGCGCCGATGCATTGATTGCTCTGTTTGCATCTGAGATGGTTCCGTAAACTCCTTTTACTCCAACGAATTCTCTCCAGTTGAGTTTTCTCATAAATGGAATTCTCGCGAATAATCTTCCTCCAAAATCATGATTCCATTGCAGAGTTGTATATTGATCGGTAATAAATTCGTAGAAATTTAAGTTACTAAACGTGTTTTCGATGGTAAAATAAGTCTGGTTACCCGGAATTACACTCATTAATCCTAACGGAATTGTACCAAAAGTTTTTCCGGTTTCAAGGATAATATTTGATCTTCCTAGGGGTCCAATTATAATAGGCTGTTTGTAAAACAACTGTATTTTTTCGTAAGCAAAATCACTTTGCATAACTCCTTTTAGTCCGTAACTAAAGTTAACAAAGAAATGACTAAACGGACTGTCTACAAGGCTACGCTCTACACCAAAACCAATAGTTTTACGATTGGGCATAAACTCAAACTGAACATTGGCTTCAAACTGTTTTACTGCACTTTGTATGACTCCTGCAGGATTTGCGGCCGTTGGCAGCGTTGTATAATAATCCAGACTAAATGTTGGCGAAGCAGATTCTAATGTCCTGTATGAAACACCTGCCTGAACAACAAAGTTTTTCAAAGGCTCCATTTCGACCGAAACGTTGCTTAGGTTAATATTGGTTAATTTTCCGTTGCTTCCTGTTGTAAATAAGGCTGATGAAGCAAAACTTCGACCTAAAATATCATTTGTTGTGGTTAAGCTGGCACCAATTTGCTCGATGTCGCGCCTGTTTCCTCCGGAAATAATAACTCGTTTTTTCTTGTCGACCATCCATTTTCCTGAAACTCCGTATTTGAATTTATTATCATCAAATCCGTAAGCCGTATACGCTTGTATACGCCAAGGATCATTTGGTCCAAAATAGGTTCTTCCTCCTGCTCTAATCCTTAAACCTTCGACCT
This sequence comes from Flavobacterium sp. C3NV, assembly GCF_046825355.2. Classification (NCBI taxonomy): domain Bacteria; kingdom Pseudomonadati; phylum Bacteroidota; class Flavobacteriia; order Flavobacteriales; family Flavobacteriaceae; genus Flavobacterium; species Flavobacterium sp. C3NV. The sequence goes on from NZ_JBKQBJ020000008.1 coordinate 202,512, forward strand.
CATTATAACCAAATGTCGAGAATATTGGCCCGAAATCAAAGTTTTTAAATTCGACGTAACCGCTTCCTAAAATCGAGACAAGACTATATAATTGTTTAAATCGCTTAACGGTTTGCAGGGTATCCAGCATTTTGTAAATACCGGCTTCGTCTTTATTTAATTTCTCAAAACGATTTTCTTCCCAGAATTCAGGCGGTCGGTCATAAACAGCATTATCAATAAAATTGACTTCTTCTTTATAAAACTTCTCCGGCTTTGGAATATTAAATTTATGATTGCGATAAAGAGTCGTTCGTTTTCCGTAAACTCCTTTTGATTTTTCTTTTTTATTTAAAGCAAAATCCGACATCATATAATCCCTGGTCAACAAAAAAGTTGAATCATTTTCTACTTCAAATTCCTGTTCGATATAAATATCTTTTACCCAGTTAATATTGGCACTTTTAGTAACGCCCATATTAATTTTTTTGATAGCAAAAGTGGTATCGTTTACCCAAAAATCCCCTTTGAAGGTTAATTCGTTTTTACGTCTTGGATAAAAAACAATATTATAACACCATTTTTTATCAATAAAAGCACTGTCTTTTAGGACATAATTGTAAACGTCAATTCCGGTTCTTGAAAGCGGACTTGTAAAACTTTTATCAAAAAACTTAAGGTGATTATCGTAAATATTATAATCTGAATAAAGATCTTTTACGAAGGAAAGAATCTGCTGATTTCCGTTGAAACCAGACATTTTATTTCCAGTAATGTTCTCTTTTACTTTCTTTAATTTATTATCACCGTAAACATCATAAACAGATTCGTTGATAAAAATTGGAAGATAGGTTTTACCCGTAACATCAGAGGTATCAACATGCTTAAACACAAACTCCATTCCTTTAAAGAGTTTGTTTTTCATAAAAGCACTATCGATTGTGTTCATATCAAACTCAACTTTCTCGTACTTTTGCATTTGATATTGATTGAATTGGTACAAACCGTTTTTACGTTTTCGTTCCCAGATTTTTCTCAATATGTCTAATGCCGGATTATTCTTTTTAGATGTTTTTCCGGTAAAAATTACTACTTCATTCAATGCCTCAGCTTCGCTTAAGACTATTTTAAAATCATAATTTACAGCTTTCTCTAAAGGAACTTCTCTATCTGAAAATCCCGCAGAACTTACTAATAAAGCGGTATAAGTTGTTGGCGATTCCAGATAAAAACGACCATCTTCATTAGATACTATTCCTGTATTTGATCCTTTAAAAACAACATTGGCAAACGGAACAGGCTGATTCGATTTGTCCAAAACAATTCCACTCACTTTAGTTTGTGCAGTAGCAATAGCCGCAAATGCGAATACAAAAAATAGGCTGAGTAAAATTATTTTTTTCATTTATCTGAGCAAAAAAAAAACTTCATCAATTAACTATGAATGATGAAGTTTTGTGAGTATTTTAAATGTGTATTATTTGTATAACACTTTTTTAACTGCTTTTACTACATCACCTGCATTTGGCAACCAGTCTTTTAATAATACTGGCGAATAAGGCGCAGGAGTATCTGCAGTTGTAATACGTTGAATTGGCGCATCAAGAAAATCGAAAGCTTGTTCCTGAACGATATAAGTGATTTCAGATGAAATACTTGCAAATGGCCATGCTTCTTCTAAAATTACTAAACGGTTTGTTTTTTTAACTGATTTTAAGATCGCGTCTTTGTCCATAGGACGAACTGTTCTTAAATCGATAATTTCGCAAGAAATACCTTCTTTAGCTAATTCATCAGCTGCAATAAAAGCTTCTTTGATGATTTTACCAAAAGAAACGATAGTAACATCTGTTCCTTCACGTTTGATATCAGCAACTCCTAACGGAATTGTGTATTCTCCGTCCGGCACTTCACCTTTGTCACCATACATTTGCTCAGATTCCATAAAAATTACAGGATCGTTATCGCGAATTGCAGATTTTAAAAGTCCTTTTGCATCGTAAGGAGTTGAAGGCACAACAACTTTAAGACCCGGAGTATTTGCAAACCAGTTTTCTAAAGCTTGTGAGTGAGTAGCTCCTAATTGACCTGCAGAAGCAGTTGGTCCACGAAAAACGATAGGCACATTAAATTGTCCTCCTGTCATTTGACGCATTTTAGCAGCGTTATTTATAATTTGATCAATACCTACTAAACAGAAGTTGAAAGTCATGTACTCCACAATAGGACGACAACCGTTCATAGCTGATCCTACTGCAATTCCTGTAAAACCAAGCTCAGCAATTGGAGTATCGATTACTCTTTTTTCGCCAAACTCAGCAAGCATTCCTTTTGAAGCTTTGTATGCTCCGTTGTATTCTGCAACTTCTTCGCCCATTAAATATATGGATTCATCGTGACGCATTTCTTCGCTCATCGCTTCGCAAATGGCCTCTCTAAATTGTATTGTTCTCATATTTATATTGTATGTTGAATTTTCTGAAGAGCAAAAATAAATATTTTAAATAACTTAAAAGCATAAATTAGATTTAAAATCACATGATCTTCCTTATACCTTGCGCTTTTAACTTTTTAAAAATTATTGTGACATTTACGAAATCGATATAATTGCCATTATTCCCTTCATAAAGTGCTTATCTTACAAACTCAACTCTTTTTGTTTAATTTTTATTTCATAAAATTCTCTCACTAAAACGTAAGAACTAAAAAAGTAGTATAAATTAGTCTAAAATTTAACACTTGCCCGGATTGCCTGATTTGTAAAATTCCTAAGAATCAATCGAAATGACTGCATTATTTATTTTTAGACATAACAAAACGGCCTCTAAATTTCAGAATCTGCGAAATCGTAATAGTTTTTAAATAATATTATGCATGCATAGTATTTTATTCCGATTTTAATTTCTAAATTTGTAGAAGCATATTATAAATATAAAATATATACTTATGAAAATATTAGTTTGCATCAGCCACGTGCCTGATACTACTTCAAAAATCAACTTCTCCAATGGTGACTCAGAATTCGATACCAACGGTGTTCAATATGTAATTAATCCTAATGACGAGTTTGGTTTGACACGTGCCATTTGGTTTCAGGAACAACAAGGCGCTACTGTAACTGTAGTAAATGTTGGAGGACCAGATACTGAGCCTACTTTACGTAAAGCTTTAGCAATTGGTGCAAATGAAGCTATTCGTGTAAATGCTACCCCTACTGATGGTTTTTTTGTTGCAAAACAATTGGCTGAAGTAATTAAAAACGGAGGTTATGATCTTGTAATTGCAGGAAAAGAATCTCTTGATTATAATGGAGGAATGGTTCCTGGAATGATTGCAGGAATTCTTGGCTCTAACTTTTTAAACTCTTGTACAGCTATCACTGTTGACGGAAACAACGTAAAAGCGGTTCGTGAAATTGATGGTGGAAAAGAAACAGTAAGCACTTCTTTACCTTTAATCATTGGTGGTCAAAAAGGTCTTGTTGAAGAAAAAGATCTTCGTATCCCGAACATGAGAGGAATCATGACAGCAAGAACAAAAGCTCTTACTATTCTTGAGCCGGTTGATGCTCCTGTAAATACAAAAGCGGTAAAATTTGAAAAACCAGCTCCAAAATCAGCAGTAAAATTAATTTCTCCTGATAATTTAGATGAGTTAATCAATTTATTACACAACGAGGCAAAGGTGATTTAAGATTGTAGAGTTTAGATTGCTGAACGGCAATACAAAATCTAAAACCAACTTAAATCGTTAATTTAAAATAACAACCATTTTAGAATTCAATTTTAAAAATCTGAAATCTAAAATCTAAAATCTAAAATTATCATGTCAATATTAATATATGCAGAATCTGCAGAAGGAAAATTTAAAAAAGTTGCTTTTGAATTAGCTTCTTACGCTAAAAAAGTAGCAGAATCACTAGGAACAACTGTTACAGCTTTAACTGTAAACACGAGTGATGTTAGTGAATTAGCTAAATACGGAGTTGATAAAGTATTAAAAGTTACCAACGATAAATTAAATGGTTTTACAGCAAAGGCTTACGCCGATGTTATCAAACAAGCTGCCGAAAAAGAAGGAACAAAAGTAGTTTTACTTTCTTCGACTACAGACAGTATTTATCTTTCATCATTAGTTGCCGTGGCTTTAAATGCCGGTTTCGCATCAAATGTTGTTGGATTACCAGTTAGTACTTCTCCTTTTCAGGTAAAAAGAAATGCTTTCTCAAACAAAGCTTTCAACATTACAGAAATCAATACTGATGTAAAAGTTCTTGGACTTGCTAAAAACTCTTACGGAATTTTCGAAAGTGCAGGATCTGCAACCGAAGAAGATTTTAGTCCATCAATTGGAGATAATGACTTTGGAGTAAAAGTAGAATCTGTAGAAAAAGTAAGCGGAAAAGTATCTATTGCTGATGCTGATATCGTAGTCTCTGGCGGACGTGGACTAAAAGGTCCTGAAAACTGGGGATTAATCGAAGATTTAGCGGCTGTTTTAGGCGCTGCAACAGCATGTTCTAAACCCGTTTCTGATTTAGGATGGAGACCTCACAGCGAACACGTTGGGCAAACAGGAAAACCAGTTGCAACTAACTTATACATTGCAGTAGGAATTTCTGGTGCTATACAGCATATTGCAGGTATTAACTCATCAAAAGTAAAATTGGTTATCAATAACGATCCTGAAGCTCCTTTCTTTAAAGTTGCTGATTATGGTATCGTTGGAGACGCTTTTACAATTGTTCCGGAATTAACTGAGAAATTAAAAGCTTTTAAAGCACAACATTCTTAATTTAAAAATTCTCTATAAAAATATAGCTGCCTAAAAACAAGATAATCGTATCTTTGTTTTAGGTGGCTTTTTTGTTCCATATTTTTTGATTAAAATTGCACCTTTATTTTTCAATCAAAAAAAGTCTTAAAATGAGGCAATAATTGCCCTTTTTTACCCACATATATGAGTCTAGTAAAATTATCCATAAAAGGAATTTCATACAGTCAAACTCAAAATGGCGCTTATGCCTTAATTTTGAATGAAGTTGATGGCGAACGAAAATTACCAATCGTTATTGGCGCTTTCGAAGCCCAATCGATTGCTATTGCCTTAGAAAAAGAAATTAAACCTCCACGCCCGCTAACGCACGATTTATTCAAAAACTTCGCTGAAAGATTTGATATCGTTGTAAAACAAGTCATTATTCATAAACTTGTCGATGGCGTTTTTTACTCCAGTTTAATTTGTGAAAGAGATAAAATCGAAGAAATTATCGACGCCAGAACTTCTGATGCAATTGCATTGGCTTTGCGTTTCAATGCTCCGATTTTTACTTATAAAAATATCTTAGACAAGGCCGGTATCTATTTAAAATCGAATACTGCAGAAACTGATCAGGGTTCTCAGGAAATTGATGATGTACTTTCTAATCCGGAAACTTTTGGACATGAAGAAGAAAGTAATCAATCCGGAGATGTTTACGCAAAACATAGTTTGCAGGAACTAAATGAACTTTTAGATCAGGCGGTTTCTCAGGAAGACTATGAAAAAGCAGCAAAAATTAGAGACGAAATCTCGAAAAGATAAAATTATTGTTTAATCGTTGATTTGTTTATTCGTTAAATCGATTAAACAATTAAACGAACAACCGAATAACCACAATGAAACAATACTTAGATTTAGTAAAACATGTTTTAGAAAACGGCAATCAAAAAGGAGACCGAACAGGAACGGGAACTAAAAGTGTTTTTGGTTACCAGATGCGTTTTGATTTAAGTGAAGGTTTCCCAATGGTAACAACCAAAAAATTACACTTAAAATCGATCATTTATGAACTTCTTTGGTTCTTAAAAGGGGATACCAATATAAAATATCTTCAGGAAAATGGGGTAAAAATTTGGGACGCCTGGGCAGATTCTCATGGAGATTTAGGCCCTGTTTACGGACACCAATGGCGTAATTGGAATAGCGAAGAAATTGATCAGATCTCTGATTTGATTACAGAACTTAAAACAAATCCTAATAGCCGAAGAATGCTGGTTTCAGCATGGAATCCATCGGTTTTACCTGATACAAAAAAGTCATTTGAAGAAAATGTGGCCAACAATAAAGCAGCCTTACCTCCATGTCATGCCTTTTTTCAGTTTTATGTAAGCAGTCCTGATCTAGAAAAAGGAGAAACAAAAGGAAAATTATCCTGCCAATTGTACCAGCGAAGTGCTGATATCTTTTTAGGAGTTCCATTTAATATTGCTTCTTACGCATTATTAACGATGATGATTGCTCAGGTTTGCGATCTGGAGAATGGAGAATTCATTCACACTTTTGGAGACGCACATATTTATAACAATCACTTTGAACAATTAGAATTGCAATTGACCCGTGAGCCAAAACCATTACCAAAAATGAGATTAAATCCAGAGATTAAAAACATTTTTGATTTTGATTATAATGACTTTACACTTGTAGATTATGAACCGCATGCGGGAATAAAAGGAAGTGTTGCCGTATAATAACTATTAGTTTTAAAACCTAATGCTTTACAGCAAAGAACGCAAAGATTTTTACCCTAAGATATCATACAAAAAGAAAAGTTCGCAAAGCTAAATCAATACAAAGCTTTGCGAACTTTTCCTTTTTTATAAAGCTAAGAGTAGACTTAGCGTTCGCTGTGGTATTTTTTTGTCTATCTAAAGGTTTTACTTTATACTACTAAAACACTATTTTCACTTCCTGCAAAATCATTCCATTTATAAGAATCTGCTTCAGGATCATTAACATAACTTCCGTCAATTACGTACTTAAACTCGTAAATTGCATCTTTAACCAAGTCATAAGTAGCTTTAAAAGTACCGTTTTTTAACTTACTCAAAGTTCCTTCCTCAACATTCCAGTTGTTAAAATCGCCAACAACCGCAGCCGAACTTGCGTCTTTAGCATCAATAGAAAATGTAACTTTAACTACCGGCTTCGTTTTAATAAATTGTTTCTTTAAAGACATAACTATTTAGTTTTTAGATTCATAGACTAAATTACACAAATTCAGATGATTTTTCGATACCTTCACAACCGATTTATCATAATATCAAAAACCGATTATTTTTTTATCTATTTAATAATTAAATCTGTGTAAAATTTTGGAATTCAAACTCTCAGCCCATTTTAAAAGAAATATTCCAGCATCTAAATAGGGTGATTACAAAATAAATTTTAACTTTATGACCTCATTTATATCTTATGGAAAAAGAAGCGCACGAACAATACGAATATGCCCGAAGAAGACTTAGACAGAAAAAGATCTTATACTTTCATTTTGTACTTTTTCTGCTAGGAAGTTTATTTTTATTTATTGCCAACAGATTTTTTGGTTTTGGCGCTAACACAGATCAAAACTGGTGTGTTTGGGGAATTACGATATGGTTCTTTATCTTTATTTTACACTTTATAAAGGTGTACATTACAGACAGATTCATGAATAAAAAATGGGAAAGAGAACAAATTGACAGACTTGTTGGCTTACAGCAAAAAAGAATTAGTCAATTAGAATCCAGAATAATTGAGGATACCGAAAATAAAATTTAGTTACTAGATTGCTATGATTATAATGATAGCGGCTGTTGCCGAAAATAACGAGCTTGGAAAAAACAATGAATTAGTTTGGCATTTACCAAATGATTTTAAAAGATTCAAATCGCTTACAACGAATCATCATATTATTATGGGAAGAAAAACTTTTGAAAGTTTCCCTAAACCACTTCCAAACAGAGTTCATATTGTAATAACACGTCAAAAAGATTATCATCCGGAAGGCTGCATTGTAGTCGACAGTATCGAAAAAGCAATTGCTGCTTGTCCTGAAAATGAAGATTCGTATATCATTGGCGGAGGCGAAATTTACAATCTCGCGTTGCCTTATACCGATATTATTGAGATAACCAAAGTGCACCATACTTTTGAAGCAGATGCTTTTTTTCCAAAAATCAGCAAAAGTGAATGGCAACTGGTAGAAGCTGAAGAAAACTTTAAAGATGACAAACATCTTTTTGATTATACGTACGAAACCTATATTAGAAAGTAATAAAACAAAAAAAACATCCTCTTGTGAAGGATGTTTTTTAAAACGATTGATTTTTAAATCTGACTCATTCGAGTAATGGTTTTGGTAAAAAAAATCACAAATGTTAGAAACATTTGAATAACTGAATAACATTTAATGTTAAATGAGAACGAATCTCAAAGAGCCTTTAATAACAAATACCACTAAGATATTAAAGGCAAGAAAATTAAAATTTCCAAAAACAAATTTAATCCTAAGAACGTATTTCGCACTTTAAAGAGTATTGGCCCCAAGAACAATACTTTCAAAACTACTTACAAGAACAAATGAAATTACCAGTGCAAAAAAAATATTCATTTGATTCAAGTCATTAATTCAATCAATCATTAAAATTCTATCTTTTTAACTGTAGCAAAGTTGGTCATAAAATCCACGTCCCACAATACCCACTTTTGGTGATTTTTTCAAAATACCCACTTTTGGTGATGGCCAAAATCCAATATCAAACGATAATTAAACATCTACAGTTAAAACAATTAATTTACAAATTCAAAAACTCAATTACAGTTAAGTCAGATTGTATTATATTTGCGTAAATAAAAAAAATGTCTGAAAAAATAACCCCATATAAAGACTCTTCTTTAGGTAAAAAAGAGCAAGTTGCCCAAATGTTTGATAACATTTCAGGGAACTACGACAATTTGAATCGCGTAATTTCATTTGGAATCGATATTAAATGGAGAAAAAAAGTATTAAAAATAGTTTCGGATAAAAAACCCAAAGTTATTCTTGATATCGCAACCGGAACTGGAGACCTTGCCATTTTGATGGCGCAAACAAATGCCGAAAAAATAATTGGTCTGGATATTTCTGCAGGTATGCTGGAAGTTGGAAAAAAGAAAATCGCAGAAAAAGGATTATCAAATTTAATTGATATGGTTTTAGGAGATTCTGAAAAAATTCCTTTTGAAGACAATTATTTCGATGCTATAACTGTTGGTTTTGGGGTTCGAAATTTTGAGCATTTAGAAAAAGGTTTTGCTGAAATCTTAAGAGTTCTAAAACCTAATGGTGTTTTTGTAATTCTGGAAACGTCGGTTCCTGACAAAACTCCTTATAAACAAGGTTATAAGTTTTACAGCAAAAATATACTTCCTATCATTGGTAAATTGTTTTCTAAAGATAATTCTGCTTATGGTTATTTATCTGAATCTGCTGCAGTTTTTCCTTATGGAGAAGCTTTAAACAATATTTTAAGAAAAATTGGGTTTATAGATGTTGTATCCATGCCTCAAACTTTTGGGGTTGCCACCATTTATTCTGCATCTAAAAAATAGTATGAAAAAAACTGTAGTCTTACTTTTATTAGTCTTAACGACAAACGGATATTCTCAATTTGCGAAAAGCATGTTTAGCAAGGATCCTATTATAAATCTTGAAAACTGGCAAAAACAACGCCTGTATTTTGGTTATTATTTAGGTTTTAATAGTTTCGATTTTAAATTTGACTACAAAACTCCCGGTCCGGATATTCAGGTAAAAAAGACTACTGGTTTTAATGTAGGTGTTGTAGCCGATTTAAGACTACAGGAATACATCAATTTGCGTTTTGAGCCAGGTTTGTATTATACTAAACGTGATTTGTATTATCCAAATTTACCTTTAGAAAAAGATTATTTACGAGAAGTAAACAGTACTTATATTCACTTCCCGTTATTATTAAAATTTTCTTCACTGCGTACAGGAAACATTCGCCCCTATCTTGTTGGAGGAATGTCTACAACATTGAATTTATCCAGCAACGCAAAATCAAAAGATGATAATTTTGAAGGGAAATTCAGGGTAAAACAATGGACCGCTGCTTACGAAGTAGGTTTTGGAATTGACTTTTTCTCTGAATACTTTATCTTCTCACCTTCTATAAGAGGTATGTTTGGTATTACAGATGAATTAATTCGCGACAATCCTGCAAAAGGACCAAGCCCATGGACAGATAATATTGATTCTATGAAATCCAGGGCTATTTTAATTAATTTTACTTTTCATTAAAACAAATACCTAACTATTTCGTTTAAACTCACTAAGAATAATTGCTGTTGCAGTAGCTACGTTTAAACTTTCGGTTTTTTGCAGCTCTCCAAATCTTGGAATTGTGAGTCGGCTTGTCACTATTTTTTCAATCTCTGATGATATTCCATTGGCTTCATTACCCATGATAATGATTCCGCTTTGAGGTAAATTAGACTGATAAATATTCTCGCCATCCATAAAAGTTCCAAAAACAGGAACATTGGCTTCAGCAATAAAAGTTTTCAAATCAACATAATTCACATTTACTCTGGCAATAGACCCCATAGTTGCCTGAACTACTTTTGGATTATAAATATCGACAGTTTCTTTAGAACAAATAATTTGTTTGATACCAAACCAGTCACAAAGACGTAAAATCGTTCCCAGATTTCCGGGATCGCGAATATCGTCAAGCGCTAAAATCAAACCTGAGTTGATAATTTTATTTTCGGATGGAATTTTAAAAACTGCCAAACACGAATTTGGAGTTGATAGGGCACTAATTTTTTTAAGGTCCTGCTCATAAATAAGCGTACGTTTTGAGGAATGAACTTCTTCAAAATCATTTAGAGTCGTGTATAAATGCTCTAATTCAAAATTGGATAACAACAATTCTTGAATTACTTTTACTCCCTCGGCAAAAAATAATTGATTTGCAAAACGTTGCTTTTTTTGATGTAAACTTGATATAAGTTTTATTTGGTTTTTACTAACCATAAAATAATGTACTTTTGAATTAAATATTTAAGAACACTTGAAAAAGAATTCCACAAAAATAACAGCATTTATTCTAATAGCAATATTTATTTGCGGTTGTAATGCTGTAAAAAGAGTTCCAGATGGAAAAAACCTTCTTGTAAAAAATACTATTCTTGTAAATGGAAAGGCTACGAACGACGAAATAGCTTCTAACCAAATGTACCAAAAACCAAATGGTACTTTGTTAGGATATCGTTTACGTTTAAATTTATACAACTTAGCCAACTTAAATCCTGATTCTACTTATCAGGCTAAATTTAAAAATCATCCTGGTTTATACGAGCGTCAGGCCAAAATATTATCTGCAAAGCAAGTCGACCGACTTGGACAATCTTTTCTGTACAAAGGTATTCATGAATTCCTGAAAAGTACAGGCGAACCTCCTGTGGTTATTGATACTGCAAAGACAAAAAAATCTCTTTTACGTTTAAAGTTCTACTACTTTAATAATGGTTATTTTAATGTAGCGACAGATTATAGTATTGATAGTGTTGCCAGAAAAAAAGCTAAAATAAATTACCTCATTACTACTGGCCCGGCTTATACTCTGGACACTATTAACACGAATATCAAGACTCCGGCACTGGATTCATTATACAGAACCAACAACGAACCTTCGTTTTTAAAATCCGGAAAACAATATAAAACTGCTGATTTTGAAGATGAAAAAAACCGTCTTACGACTTACTTTAGAAATCACGGTGCTTATTTCTTTCAACCTACTTATGTAACTTTTGACATTGATACTATTGGCAAAAAGAACAAAGCTGATGTAACTTTAATCATCAACAACAATAATATTCAGGAAAGAGATTCCAGCAGAACAGAGCCTTTTAAATTATACAAGATAAGCGATGTTAACATTTACACGGATTATTCTCCGGCAAATGCAAAAACTAAAATAACAGACAGCACGACGTACAATAACTTTAATCTGTACAGTCACAAAAAATTAAAATACAAACCGCGAGCAATTACCGATGCCGTTTTTATTACTAAAGGAAATTATTTTTCTGACACCAGAACAACACTTTCTTCAAGATATTTAAACAACTTAAAAATCTTTAACTATCCTTCGATTCAATATGAAGTTGATAAACGCGACTCAACGGCACAATCCTTAATTGCAAATGTTTATCTGACACCAAGAAAGAAATATAGTTTTGGTGCCTCTCTTGATGTAACCCATTCTAATATTCAGGATTTTGGTATTGGAGCCAGTATTTCTGAAACGATTCGAAATGTATTTAATAGGGCCGAAACGCTGGAAATTTCGGCACGTTTAAATGTAGGTTCATCGAAAGACATGGCAAATCCTAATGATAATTTCTTTAACGTATCAGAATACGGCTTGGATTTAAAACTGAATTTCCCAAGGATTTTATTGCCTTTTGGTACCGAAAAAATTATTCCGAAAAGAATGATTCCTTCTACCAGCATTACTGCAGGTTTCTCTAAACAAAGAAACATAGGTCTTGACAAAGAAAACTTTACAGGAGGTCTTGCCTATAACTGGTCTCCAAAACGATACAATACAGCCAAACTTGAATTGCTTAATGCCCAGTTTGTACGAAATTTAAATCCTAATAATTATTTTAATGTTTATACTTCTTCATATAATGAATTAAACAACATTGCAAGCGCATATAACATAGAATCCACTAATGTTGATACTAGCGGAAACCTAATTATTCCTGAGGGAGCAAACAACTTTACAAAAGAAGTACTAACAGACCAAACGGTATTAAGACCGGGAGATAGCCAATATAAAGACGTACAAAGCATAGAAGAAAGAAGAATTCGTCTGACTGAAAATGACTTTATTTTAGCCACTAGTTACACTTTTACTAAAACGACTAAAAAAGATCTTGCCGATAATACCTTTTATCAGTTTAAAACCAAAATAGAATCTGCAGGTACTTTACTATCTGCCATTTCAAGCATTGCAAAGCTGCCTGAAAATTCCAGAGGTAACTATGAAATATTCAACTTAGAATATTCGGAATATATAAAAACCGAATTTGATTATATCAAACACTGGGATTTTGGAAAAGAAAAAGTACTGGCCGTGAGAAGCTTTTTTGGGATAGCTATTCCGTTTGGTAATTCAGATTATATTCCGTTTTCACGAAGTTATTATTCAGGAGGTTCAAACGATAACCGCGCATGGCAACCTTACTCTTTGGGTCCGGGAAGTACGAATGCAGCAAACGATTTTAACGAAGCAAATATGAAGATCGCTTTGAGTGCAGAATTCCGTTTTAAAGTTTTTGGAGATGTGAAGGGAGCGATCTTTGCAGACGCCGGAAATATCTGGAATGTACTCGATAATGTCATCGACGAGAAGGCAAAATTCTCTGGCGTAAACGATTTAGCTGAAATTGCTTTGGGTTCAGGATTTGGTTTGCGTTACGATTTAAGCTTTTTTGTTATTCGCTTAGATTTAGGCTTTAAGACTTATAATCCGGCGCATGAGAAGGGAGACCGCTGGTTCAAAGAATACAATTTTGGTCATTCGGTTTTAAATTTTGGGATAAATTATCCGTTCTAATGCTAATTAATTCTTATTTTTGCAACCTAAAAACTAAAAACAACTAAAAAAAATTACAATGGCACACAATATTAAACCCGGAGTAGCTACAGGAGATCAAGTACAGGAAATTTTTAATTATGCAAAAGAAAAAGGTTTTGCTTTACCTGCAGTAAATGTTACAGGGTCTAGCACAATCAATGGGGTTCTTGAAACTGCAGCGAAACTAAATGCGCCAGTTATCATTCAATTTTCAAACGGAGGAGCACAATTTAACGCAGGAAAAGGATTATCTAACGCTAACGAGAAATCAGCAATCGCTGGAGGAATCGCCGGAGCAAAACACATTCATACTTTGGCAGAAGCTTACGGTGCTACCGTAATTTTACATACTGACCACTGTGCAAAAAAATTATTGCCTTGGATTGATGGTTTATTAGATGCTTCTGAAAAACATTTTGCAGAAACAGGAAAACCATTATTCAGTTCTCATATGATCGACTTGTCTGAAGAGCCAATCGAAGAAAACATTGAGATCTGTAAAGAGTATTTGGCCAGAATGAGCAAAATGGGAATGACATTAGAAATCGAACTTGGTATTACAGGTGGTGAAGAAGATGGTGTTGACAACTCTGATGTTGATAGCTCAAAATTATACACTCAACCAGAAGAAGTAGCTTACGCTTACGAAGAATTATCTAAAATTAGCCCTAAATTTACAATTGCAGCTGCTTTTGGAAACGTTCACGGTGTTTACAAACCAGGTAACGTAAAATTGACTCCAAAAATCTTAAAAAATTCTCAGGATTTCGTACAAGACAAATTCAAAACTGGTGCTAACCCGGTTGATTTCGTTTTCCACGGAGGTTCAGGTTCTACACTTGAAGAAATCAGAGAAGCTATTGGATACGGAGTTATCAAAATGAATATTGATACAGATTTACAATTTGCATATACTGAAGGAATTCGTGATTATATGGTTAAAAACATTGACTATTTAAGAACTCAAATTGGTAACCCAGAAGGTTCTGACGTTCCTAACAAAAAATATTATGACCCAAGAAAATGGGTACGTGAAAGCGAAGTGACATTCAATACAAGACTTGAGCAAGCTTTTGCTGACTTGAATAACGTAAATACACTTTAAATTTTAGACTTCTGATTTTAGATTTCAGACTTCTAAAAAAGCCTGAAATCTAAATTTTGAATCAGATTGAAAAATCTAAACTTTAAAATCTACATTCTAAAATTAAAAAAATGGCTTGGTTTAAAAGACAAGAAAAAGGGATTACGACTGCGACCGAAGACAAAATGGACGTTCCTAAAGGATTGTGGTACAAATCTCCTACTGGAAAAATTATTGATGCTGACGAATTAGCCAGAAACTTATTTGTTAGTCCTGAAGATGATTTTCATGTTAGAATTGGAAGCGCAACCTATTTTGAAATTTTATTCGACAATAATGAATTTGTTGAATTGGATAAAAACATGACATCAAAAGATCCTTTGCATTTTGTGGATACAAAAAAATACGCAGAAAGATTGAAAGATGTAATGGAGAAAACTCACCTAAAAGACGCTGTGCGTACAGGAGTGGGAAAATCTAAAGGAAAAGAACTTGTTATCTGCTGTATGGATTTTGCCTTTATTGGTGGATCTATGGGAGCGGTTGTTGGAGAAAAAATTGCCAGAGGTATTGATCACGCGATCAAAAACAAATTACCTTTTGTAATGATTTCTAAGTCAGGTGGAGCTCGTATGATGGAAGCTGCTTATTCGCTTATGCAATTAGCTAAAACATCAGTAAAATTAGCTCAGTTAGCTGAAGCTAAATTACCATACATTTCGCTTTGTACTGATCCAACTACAGGAGGAACAACTGCATCATATGCAATGTTAGGAGACATCAACATCTCTGAGCCTGGAGCATTAATTGGTTTTGCCGGTCCTCGTGTTGTTCGTGACACAACTGGTAAAGATTTACCGGAAGGTTTCCAAACTGCTGAGTTCTTATTAGAGCACGGTTTCCTTGACTTTATCACGCCAAGAAAAGAATTGAAAGATAAGATCAACTTATATATCGATTTGATTCAGAATAATACAATTAGATAGTTTTCAAACTTCTAAAACATATAAAATCCCATTCGCTTCGGCTGATGGGATTTTTTTATATCTTTATTTTAAATCTTCACTTTATGAAAAGAGTTTTAATTGGCTTTGTAATTTGTCTGTTTCTTTTGAATTGTGCCAAAAAAGAAAATATTAAACACAATACACCTTATATAATTTCGCAAAAAGATATTAAACCCAAAAAAACGATAGATATAATAAACAAAGATAACACCCCACCCCCACCCCCACCACCGCCTATTCCAGGCTGGCGAACCTATGGAACCAATACCTTTATCATTGATTCTGATTCCAAAATATATTACTTTCAAGGAGAGAAATTAGGATTCATTTGCGGCACTGGCTCCGAAAACGATACCATTCCACATTTTATAAATTTACAACCTAAAGATTTAATTGAAATTCCAAGCAACAGTATATCCGATTTTATAAAACTGAATTATAAAGATGATTTTCGAAACCTTACTTTTGTTTCATCAAAATTAGACACTTTAAAATCTGAAAGTTTTTACAACTTAATTGCCGCTTTAAAGTCATCTTTAAAAGATCGGGATTTCTATTACATTGCAAGAACAACTCAAGAAGAAGATACCGTTCTTCAATACAAAAAAAATAATAGTTATTACAGTTCAGATAATATCAAATGGGATAAAACGAGAATCAAATTTCCAAAACATATAGAATTTGTAAAACGTCCAAAATTGAATTAAAATAAAAAATCCCAAGAAATAATTTTTCTTGGGATTTTTTATTTAGAAACCTTTCGCAAGTTTACGAAGCATAAATTCTTTGGCTAAAGCCTAATTCTTTATCTGTATATAAATCTCCAGCTAAAGCTGGAGGCTATCCAATATAAGCAATTTCACATTCAACGGAATAATTCCGCTTATACAATATAAACCGTTGCTTCGGAACTTTATCACCAACGAACTCCCATGTTTATTTCTTTTAACCTTAAAAAAAAAACTTAGAATCTTAGGCAACTCAGCATCTTAGATCCTTAAATTACATTCCCGTTCTAATCGCCTCAACCGGATCTAATTTTGCTGCTGAAATAGCCGGAAGAATTCCTGAAATTACTCCCACCAAAATTGATAATCCAGCCCCGATAATTATATTCCAGAAACTTAGAACAAATTCAAAATCTAATAAATTAGTCAAAAGCATCGACATCAGCCAAACAATCAATAAACCAATCATTCCGCCTATTAAACAAAGGATAACCGCTTCGAATAAAAACTGAAACAATATAAATCGGTTTTTTGCTCCTAAAGATTTTTGAATCCCTATTAAATTAGTTCGCTCTTTTACTGAAACAAACATAATATTGGCCACTCCAAATCCTCCAACCAGAAAAGAGAAGAAACTAATAAATATTCCTCCAAATCTTAAACTTCCCAGAATTCCATCTACAAAATCAGTAAAACCCGAAAGTACATTTATAAAGAAATTATCAGACTCGCCTGCTTTCATTCCGCGAATTGCTCGCAATTTTTGGGCAACTTCGGCTTTATACGCCTCCATGTCTACTCCTTTTACAGGTTTTAAAACAATAACCGGCGTCATTGCATCATTATCACCGTACATTCTGCGTAAAAAATTCGTTGGCAAATAAACTGATGTATCATTACTATCGCCAAAAAAACCTGCTCCTTGTTTCTTGATTACACCAATTACGGTAAAACGTTGTCCGTACAAACGAATATTTTTTCCAACAGGATCGCTTGTTCCAAAAAGCCCTTCGGCAATATCATATCCCAAAACAATAACGGCACTTCCGGAATTCGATTCAGATTCATTATAAAATCTTCCTTTATCAAAACTCAATCCTTCGATATCTACCATTTCGCTAGACGAAGGAACGATATTAACATCGCTAACAGTTTTTGAATCGTATTTTAAAGTTTCATGATTTACAAAAAGCTGATAAGCGACCTGATCTGTATTATTAAGGGAATTTTTTAAACTTATATATTCGTCATATTTGACATTTGGAAACTGTTCTCTTTTCCATTGCGGAATTTCAGATGGTCCGAAACAGTATTTCATTAAATAAATCGTATTTTTATCTAAGCTGCTCAAATCTTTTGAAATCTTTCGATCTAAAGAATCTACCGCTGCCAATACAGCAATAATCGAAAAAATACCAATCGTAACTCCCAACAGTGACAATAAGGTACGCAATTTATTATTTCGCAAAGCGTTTATGGCAAAGCGGAAACTTTCTTTTAATAACCTTAGATAAACCAGCATATACGTGTATTTTTCATAAAAGTAAAATTCAATAAATTAAAATCAAAATCCTAATAAAAGTTAACTTACTCATCAGTAGATTTTTTTAGCATAATGTTACATTAATTTTCTTTAAAATAATATTTAAAAAAACTACTTTTGCAGTCTGAAAATCATAACTACACAATGAGCACAACTAAAACAATACAATCAGCATTAATTTCTGTTTTTTCGAAAGATGGACTAGAGCCAATCGTTAGAAAATTACACGAACAAAACGTAACACTTTATTCGACTGGAGGAACTGAGGATTTTATAAAAAACCTTGGAATTCCTGTAGTTCCGGTTGAAGACATTACTTCATTTCCTGAAATTCTTGGCGGAAGGGTAAAAACTTTGCACCCGAAAATTTTTGGTGGAATCTTAAACCGTCAAGATAACGAAAGTGACGTTCAACAAATGAAGGAATTTGATATTCCTCAGATTGATCTGGTTATTGTTGATTTGTACCCGTTTGAAAAAACGGTTGCTTCTGGCGCAAGTGAGCAGGATATTATTGAAAAAATTGATATTGGCGGGATTTCACTGATTCGTGCCGGTGCAAAAAATTTCAAGGATACTGTAATTGTAGCTTCGGTTAACGAATATAGTTTGCTTCTTGATTTAATTACAGAGCAAAACGGAGCAACAACTCTTGAAAACAGAAGATTGTTTGCTACAAAAGCGTTTCACGTTTCATCTCATTATGATGGTGCGATTTTTAATTATTTTAATACTGACGACACTATCTACAAAGAAAGTATCGAAGGTGGTCAGGTTTTAAGATATGGAGAAAACCCACATCAAAAAGGTTTCTTTTTTGGAGATTTTGATGCGATGTTCAAAAAAGTTCACGGAAAAGAATTATCTTACAATAATTTATTAGATGTTGATGCGGCAGTAAACTTAATTAATGAGTTTAAAACTGACGGACCAACCTTTGCTATTTTAAAACATAATAATGCTTGTGGTTTAGCTTCAAGAAAAACAATTAGTGAAGCTTATTTAGCAGCTTTGGCTTGCGACCCAACTTCTGCTTTTGGCGGAGTTTTGATTGCAAACACTAAAATTGATTTGGCTACAGCACAGGAAATCAATAAATTATTCTGCGAAGTAGTAATTGCTCCTAGTTATGATGATGACGCAATTGCAGTTTTGCAAGAAAAGAAAAACAGAATTATATTAGTTCAGAATGAAGTTGAATTACCTTCAAGACAAGTGAGAACATGTCTTAACGGTTTGTTAATTCAGGACAGAAATAATATTACAGATACTAAAGAGCATTTAAAGACCGTTACTACTACTGAGCCAACTGCTCAGGAAATAGAAGACTTGATATTTGCTTCAAAAATTTGTAAAAACACAAAATCAAACACGATTGTTTTTGCAAAAAACGGAACATTAATTTCTTCAGGTACTGGCCAGACATCAAGAGTTGATGCTTTGGTACAAGCTGTAGATAAAGCTAAAGCTTTTGGATTTGATTTAACCGGCGCTTCTATGGCAAGTGATGCATTTTTCCCTTTTCCGGATTGTGTAGAATTAGCTAAAAAAGCAGGAATAACAGCTGTAATTCAGCCTGGAGGTTCAATAAAAGACGAATTAAGCATAAATTATTGCAACGAAAATAATCTTGCAATGGTATTTACAGGAACACGTCATTTTAAACATTAATTTGTTTAACTTTGTTCAAAATAATTTATAACATTTTAAACCCCTAAAAAACTTATGGGATTTTTTGATTTCATGACCGAGGATATTGCGATAGACCTTGGTACCGCAAACACTTTAATCATACATAATGATAAAGTTGTTATTGATAGTCCGTCAATCGTTGCACGTGACAGAATATCAGGCAAAATCATTGCTGTTGGTAAAGAAGCCAATATGATGCAAGGTAAAACGCATGAAAATATCAAAACCATAAGGCCTTTGAAGGACGGTGTAATTGCCGACTTTGATGCTTCGGAAAAGATGATCAACATGTTCATCAAAAGTATTCCTGCATTGAAAAAAAGAATGTTTACTCCAGCCTTAAGAATGGTAGTATGTATTCCTTCAGGTATTACCGAAGTGGAGATGAGAGCTGTAAAAGAATCTTGTGAGAGAGTAAACGGAAAAGAAGTTTATTTGATTCATGAGCCAATGGCAGCAGCAATTGGTATTGGTATCGACATTATGCAGCCAAAAGGAAATATGATTGTTGATATTGGAGGTGGTACTACAGAAATTGCAGTTATTGCATTAGGTGGTATTGTATGCGACAAATCTGTAAAAATTGCAGGTGACGTTTTTACCAATGATATCGTTTATTATATGCGTACTCAACACAACCTTTTTGTGGGAGAAAGCACTGCTGAAAAAATAAAAATTCAAATTGGAGCCGCTATCGAAGATTTAGATGGTCCTCCTGAGGATATGTCAGTTCAGGGTAGAGATTTACTTACCGGTAAACCAAAACAAGTTGATGTTTCTTATAGAGAAATTGCTAAAGCATTAGACAAATCGATTCAGCGTATTGAAGATGCTGTAATGGAAACATTATCTCAAACTCCTCCGGAATTAGCCGCAGATATTTACAACACTGGTATTTATTTAGCTGGTGGTGGATCTATGCTTAGAGGTCTTGACAAACGTATTTCGCAAAAAACAGATTTACCTGTTTATATTGCTGAGGATCCGTTAAGAGCTGTAGTTCGTGGAACCGGAATGGCACTTAAAAATATTGCAAAATTTAAAAGTATCTTAATTAAATAAGATTCTAAATAATCAATATGTTTTTATAAGAGTCAAATTGAATTTATTTGACTCTTATAAAATTTGAAACTTAATAGCATATCCTGAAACAAAATAACCAAACAAGAAATGCAGCAAATTTTTAATTTCATTATAAGAAACAGTAATCGATTGCTGTTTTTGCTGCTTTTAGGCATTTCGTTGGCTCTCACAATTCAATCGCATTCTTTTCATAGAAGTAAAGTAATCAGCTCAGCTAATTTTTTAAGCGGAGGTGTTTATGAAAAAATCAATCATGTAAATGAATATTTGAATTTAAGAACCGAAAACGACGAACTTGTACTTGAAAACGCAAGATTAAAAAGTCTTTTATTCAATAAGGAAGACACTACAAAAATTCCTTTAGCAGATAGTGTAAAAGGAGTAAAACCTGCGGATATTATAGTTTCAAAAGTAATTCACAACTCATACAATACGCACGAAAACTACATTACTTTAAATTCCGGATCAAATGACGGAATCAAACAGGATATGGGAGTAATCAATAGTTTAGGAATTATTGGTGTAATTGATAACACATCACCAAGATACTCTACAGTAGTAAGTATTTTGAATATGAAATCTCATATTAATGCAAAACTAAAAAAGTCAAATCATTTTGGTTCATTAACATGGAATGGAAAGAGCACAGGATTTGTTCAGCTTGAAGATGTTCCTAGACTAGCTTCTATCAGAAAAGGCGATACCATTGTTACCGGTGGACAATCTGTTATTTTCCCTGAAGGAATTAATATTGGTACAGTCAACAATATATATGTTAAAACAGGCACCAGTTATTACGTCATAGACGTTAAGCTATTTAATGATATGACAAATTTAGGACATGTATATGTTATAAAAAGCAAGGATAGAGAAGAACTTATTAATTTAGAAAAAAAGAAAAAAGATGAATAGCGCTTTGTTAGTCAATATTTTTCGATTTATTATTTTACTAGCAATTCAGATTGTTATCTTTAATAATATGAATTTTTTAGGGTATATAAGTCCCTTCCCATACATCCTATACATTATTTTGTATCCGGTAAACAGTAATAAAGCCGGATTAATATTTTCTAGCTTCTTACTGGGTCTTACTATGGATTTGTTTTGTAATTCAGGAGGAATTCATGCAACAGCCTGCGTTATCCTCGCCTATTACAGACCTTATATATTTAAATTCTCATTTGGACTAAGCTATGAGTACCAGACTATTAAGTTAAATGACTCGTTAACACCTGAACGATTTTCATTTATTATGGTATCGGTTTTATTACATCATATCGTATTATTCATCCTGGAAGCATTTCAGTTTAAATTTATTTGGGATATTTTACTCCGAACATTATTTAGCTCAATCTTTACAATAATCACCTCAATTATCATAATTTACCTTATTAAGCCCAATAAACGATGAGAAAAATTCTGCTGCCCTCTTTAATTATTATCGCAGCATCTCTGCTTGTGATGAGGGTATTTTATTTGCAAATTATAGACGATTCTTTTAAGTTAAAATCTGATAATAATGCAATCAAGAAGCAGTATGACTATCCTGAAAGAGGCTATATTTATGACCGAAACGGAAAGTTGCTAGTTGCGAATCAGGCTTCTTATGACATCATGGTAATCCCGAGAGAGATTAAGGACGATCTTAACGTTAGCGAATTTTGCGCATTATTAAATATTACTAAAGAAGACTACGACAGGAGGGTTGCAAAAGCTAAAGTATACAGTCCAAGATTACCTTCTGTATTTTTACCGCAATTAAACAAAAATGAATTTGCCGCTTTTCAGGAAAAAATCAGAAAGTATGAAGGCTTTTATTTCCAGAAACGTTCTCTACGTGATTATGAAGTAGATTATGGCGCCAATATTTTTGGCTCTATTCTACAGGTAAATGAAAAACTAATTGCTAAAAACCCTTATTACAATAGTGGTGACTTAATTGGAAGACAAGGTGTTGAAGAAAGCTACGAAGAAGTTTTACGCGGAATAAAAGGTGTAAAATACATCCAGAAAGACAAATATAATAGAGAAATTGGCTCTTATAAAGAGGGCAAATACGACACTATCGCTGTTGCCGGAGAAGACATTAATCTGACTATTGATGCTGAACTTCAAAAATATGGTGAAGAATTAATGATCAATAAAAGAGGTGGAATTGTTGCCATTGAACCTAAAACAGGTGAAATTCTGGCATTAGTTACCGCTCCTTCTTATGATCCTGGTATTTTGGTGGGAAGACAAAGATCTAAAAACTATACACTTTTATATCATGATTCTATTGCAAAACCCTTATACGATAGAGGACTTTTGGCAGAATATCCTCCCGGCTCACCTTTCAAAATTCTGACGGGTCTGGTTGCATTACAAGAAGGTGTTGTTAATGAACAAACTACATTTATGTGTCACCATGGTTTTAGTTATGGTGGTGGTCGTTTTATGAAATGCCACGGCTTTGGACCTCATCAATTGCATAACGGAATTTACCTTTCCTGCAACACATACTTTGGCCAGGCGTATATGTTAACTATTAATAAATACAAAGACCCGGGTAAGGCAGTAGATGTTTGGAGTGATCACGTAAAAAGTTTTGGATTAGGCCAATTTATGGGTTATGATTTACCAACTGGTAAAAGAGGAAATATTCCAACTTCTAAAACATACAAAAAAATCTATCCTAACGGAGGCTGGAGAAGCTCAACGATTGTATCCAACGCTATTGGTCAGGGTGAGGTTTTAATGACTCCTATTCAGCTTGCTAATATGATGGCAACTGTTGCCAATCAAGGGTATTATTATACGCCTCATATCATTAAGAAAATTGAAGGAAAAAAAATCGATGCTAAGTTTACAACAAAACACGTAACTACAATTGATCAAAAATATTTCCCACCGGTCATAAGTGGTTTATTTGATGTATACAATAAAGGAACAGCTGCTTCACTTAGGGTAAATGGAATTGATATTTGCGGAAAAACAGGTACGGCAGAAAACTTTGCCAAAATTAACGGAAAAAGAACTCAGCTTAAAGACCACTCTATATTTGTTGCTTTTGCACCAAAAGACAACCCTAAAATTGCTATTGCGATTATGATTGAAAATGGAGGTTTTGGTGCTACAGTTGCAGGACCAATTGCTAGTTTGATGATCGAAAAATATTTAAGAAAAAAAATCACAAGAACTGATTTAGAAATTCGGGTATTAAACAAAAGTCTTGTAAGTGAATATGCAAAATTAGGAGGAATGACTGCAGCGAGCGCTATTGAATCTACTCCGAAAGACTCCGTTATGAGCGCAAAAATAGCAAAGCTGCCCAAAGTAGAAGTTAAGAAAGTACCTTTAGACACCACCCAAGAAAATTAATACAATTATTTCAAATGAAAAACCAAAGTATAAAAAATAACATTGACTGGATAAGTGTTTTTATTTACACTGCGTTGGTAATACTGGGGTGGCTAAACATTTATTCCTCTTCATTATTATCTACCGACGGAACCTATCAAAAACAGTTAATTTTTATTGGCTGTACCATTCCTTTGATTTTCATCGTACTTTTTGTTGACGGAAAGTTTTATGAAAAATATGCCAGTATCATTTTTGGGGTTTCTTTACTTTCGTTAGCCGGTTTGTTTCTTTTTGGAAAAACCATTGCCGGCCAAAGATGTTGGTATGCGATTGGAAGTTTTACAATACAGCCTTCTGAGTTTGCAAAAGCTGCTACAGCATTAGCATTAGCAAAATATTTAAGTGATACACAGATTAACCTGAAAGAGGTAAACAGACAGGTTCAGGCTTTGGCTATTGTCTTTCTACCGGTATTATTGATCTTACCTCAACCCGATCCAGGAAGTGCTTTGATCTACAGTATTTTTATTGTGGTTCTTTACAGAGAAGGACTACCATCATGGTATGTCTGGACTGGCTTTATTACTATTTTACTATTCGTTTTAACCCTTGTTTTAGAACCTTACGCGGTTATTTTAATTGCTTTAGGAGTATTAATTATTATACATTTTAAAGGCAGGGCTGTTGACAGAAATATTCTTTTAAGTGCTATTTTACTCGCTGTTATCTCAGCTTTTGTTTTATCTGTAGATTATGTTTTTGATAATATTTTTAAACAGCACCACCGTGACCGTTTTAATATATTACTAGGAAAAACTGTCGACATGAAAGGTATTGGATACAACACCAACCAATCAGAAATTGCTATTGGATCAGGAGGCTGGATTGGAAAAGGTTTCTTAGAAGGAACTCAAACCAAAGGAGGATTCGTTCCTGAGCAACATACCGATTACATTTTTACAACTGTTGGTGAAGAATGGGGTTTTGCAGGATCAGTAGTAGTGATTGCACTTTTCGTGGGCTTACTATTAAGAGTAATTTATTTAGCCGAAAGACAAAAAACAAAATTCAGCAGGGTTTATGGCTATTGTGTTGCCGGAATCTTGTTTACTCACTTTTTTGTAAACATTGCAATGGTTATCGGGATTTTTCCAACCATTGGGGTTCCACTTCCTTTCTTTTCTTATGGAGGTTCCGGACTTTGGGGATTCACTATTTTGCTGTTTATCTTCTTAAAAATGGATGCTAATAAGGTAAATGAATGGTAGGCTTTTGAGACAAATTCCAAATATAAAAAATTCCAAATTCCAATTCTAAACTTAGTTAATTCGCTGGATTATCAAACAGAGGCCTTAGATCTTTAAAGTTAAGCCGTTCGATCAGCTTCGATATAATCTTTGCTAAAAAGGCATAATAACTTCAATTAAAGGATAATCTCAACATACAACTATATCCCTTCAATTGAGATACGTATCATAATAAAACAATATTGTGTTCAACATTAAATGTTGCCAATGTTTACAAAATAATATTCAGGCATAAAAAAAGTCCGAAGTTTAGAACTTCGGACTTTTTTGTATTTTATATTTTAATTATATCTTTTCGCTTGGTCTTTTCTTTAAAAGCTTTACTAAAACCGGGAACGTAGAGATGATAACAATTATAATGATGATATATTCAATATGGTGTTTTAAATCAATTCCTTGTTTCAAGAACACTCCGTATAAATAATGCCCTGCAAAGATCAGGATAAATGACCATAAGAAAGAACTCAGTACATTATAGAACATGAATTTCTTTTTATCCATAGAAACAATACCCGCAATGATTGGTGCAAATGTTCTGAAAATTGGAAGGAAACGCGCATAGATAATAGCTTTTCCACCATACTTTTCGAAGAAATCTTTAGATTGCAAAAGGTATTTTTTCTTAAACCAAAATGAATCTTCTTTTTTAAACAAATAATATCCACTTTTGGCTCCAAACCAATATCCTGTCATATTTCCTAAAACCCCCATTATAGCAACAAGAGTTGAAAGTACAAATACATTTATAAAGTCAGCCGGAATATCAACTACATTTAGCATTAAGTCGCGGCTGTAAATACCCGCCAAGAAAAGTAAACTGTCTCCCGGAAGGAAGAAACCTGCAAAAAGTCCTGTTTCAGCAAAAACTATAAACAAGACAATAAATAAACCAATTTGAACACCTCCGATGCTTAATGTAATATAAAATTCAGGGTTAATTAATTGACTCCAATCAAAATTATTCATAAATGCGTTTGGTTATATTTATAAGTTCGTGAAATTAACAATAATTTGCTTCAACACCAATAAATTGCTATATTTTAAAGATAAATTAACTATTTAAAAGCCCAAGTTTACACTTGGGCCGGTAAGATAATTATTCTCTTACATACTTACAGCAAGAATGTAAATTTTCATAATCTGCATCTGTTGCTTTAACATCCTTAGTATCATGCCCTACTTTAGCAATAGCTTTATTCAAATCTTCAGGAGATGACTTTTCTTCATTTAAAATTACTGCAAGCTGATGTGAACTAATATCCCAGGTTGCCGACTTAACGCCGGGAACAGCAAAAGCTGCTTTTTCGATTCGTTTTTTACATTGCTCACAATTACCGTTTACCTCTGTAGTATATTTTAAATTCTTATTTTTTTTAGTTTGAGCCTGAGCCGAAAATCCTAAAAAAGTGATCATTGCAATTAAAATTATATTTTTCATATTGTTTATTATTTATCTGTTATTGAAATTGTTTTTGAAATTGATATTGAATTTATTTTATTTTAAATCGTAATCCTGCATAATACATTTGCCCAAAAATTGGAGCATATGCTATAGAAGCATCAAAGTTAGGACCAAAAGGATCTTCGGCACCTAAAATTGCTTTTTGCTGTTTATAGTTCCCTATGTTTTCTCCTCCAACATATACTTCTAAAACCGGAGAAATAACTCTTGTAACCTGAACATTCATAACAGCATATGAAGGTGAAAAGTCAGGAAACTGATCTTCTACAGGATTCGATGCCGTGTAAGGCAATTGCTGTTTTCCTGACCAGTTAAAAGTATAATCAAACTTCCACTGCTTACCATCATTTAAGTTTGTTTCATATTCCAGATTTCCCAAAAAACGGTGTTTTGCCTGCAACGGACGCTGAAAAGTTCCCGTTAAATAATCGGTTTGAATGTCATAATATTTATATGCCGTTCTAAGATTCAAATTATGAATTAACTCATAATTAAACTCAAATTGAAAGCTATTCGCAAATGAGTTTCCTTTTAAATTATAAAAAGAAACTTCTTGCGGGCTTTGCATTAAATCTACAACTGCCTGATTTTGAAAATCGGTACGATAGAAATCAAACCCGGCTTCGGCATTTTTATTAAAAAGTTTAAATTTCTGAGAAAAACTCACTCCATAGTTCCAGGCAATTTCAGGATTCAAACCATAAATTTTTCCGTTTGTATCTAAAATCGAAAACGTTCTTGAACTAGCAAAAAGCTGCTGATTCTCTGCAAAAATATTCGCTGAACGTTTTCCTCTTCCTGCAGAAAAACGAATTACACCATCTTTCCACGGATTGTATCTCATATGCAAACGAGGCGTTACAAAAAATCCTAAACGATTATGATTGTCTACCCTTCCTCCTAAAATAAGACTAAAATTATCTGCATTATCATAAGTATACTCAAAGAACGCTCCTACCGAATTATCGATTCTGCTGTAGTCATTTACATTTACAAATTCCTGATACTGATCATAAGTAAAATTTAAACCGGTTGAGAACTTATGCATCGTATTATTGATAATCGAATTGAAAATTAAATTCGAATAAAAACTATTCTGCTTAATATCATACAAATTCAAACCAAAATAAGAGTTTTGATTGTGACTGTTAAAAGCATTCTGAAAGCCAATACTCTGATAAGGCATATCTTTAAAAACATAACCAATCTTGGTAGAAACATCAAAACGTTCTGTATTGATTTCTGATCCCCAATAGTTTGTAGTTCCGCGATCTCTGTCTTTATCGAAATCAACTTCTCCGGTTTGTTTTTTATCATTCATATACCTGAAATTGATAAAACTAACCAAACCACTTTCGGGATTATAATATTGATAACGATTTAAAACATTGATTTGTTTTCCTAGAGGATTATCCAGAAAACCATCATCATTCATGTCATTTTTTGCCACACGCGCATTTCCGTGTACAAATAAACTTGTCGCCCACTTGTCAGACAATTTTCTATTAAAATGAGTATTCACCTCAAAACGCGCATCGGTAGAACCATAAACATTCAAAAAGAACGGAATGTCATTTAAAGGTTTCAAAAGTTCTGTGTTTATTTGGCCCGAAATACTTTCATAACCGTTTATAACACTTCCTGCACCTTTGGTAATTTGTACACTTTCGATCCAGGTTCCGGGCGTAAACGACAATCCGTAAGCCTGAGAAGCCCCACGTACCGAAGGAATATTTTCTTCGGTAATCATTAAATACGGACTCGTTAAGCCCAGCATTTTTATTTGCTTTGTTCCTGTTAAGGCATCAGAGAAATTGACATCGATAGATGGATTTGTTTCGAAACTTTCGGCCAGATTACAACAGGCCGCTTTTAGCAATTCTTTGCTTGTAATAACACTTGTATTGGCAGTAAGGGTATAAGATTTTTTAATTCCTTTTTGCTTTTTGGTGATTTTTACTTCCTCCAGATCTTCTTGCGAAAAAGCGGCAACAGAAAGTAAAACCATGCCCAAAAGCATGATATTTTTTTTCATAAAAAAAGATTTTAATGTAATTAGAAAAAGGCTGTTTTGTAGAATTTTTTCTAAATAAAAAACAGCATGGTACAAACCATAAAAGGCTTGATTCTAAACATTAAAATCAGGAATAAAAAATATATTGGCTATACAGCTTAAATAAAGGGGGCGCATTCGCATCTGAATAATACGAAATGATCTGATTGCTTTTGAAATTTGGAATTGATAAAAAAGCAACGGGTTTAAATTCCTGAATTACGGCTGGAAAAGCGAACTGAAAAAAGAAAAACTTAATAGTAGCATTATCAGATTTTTTCTCAAAATGAACTACTTTGTCTTTACAACAAGAAGATTTTTTTTCAGATGCACCACAACATTTCTTTTCAGGAGATGCAGTAACCGAAGTATTTAATGAAACGGAAGCAATTTCGCCACCGCAATAATGCACATCAAAAGCAAACCCAATGTTGGAAACCAACAATAGGAACGCTAAAAATAATCCTGTGCACTTTTTTAAATTCATGATGCAAAACTACCAAAAAAGAGTTAAAAAAAGATCTAATGAAATGTTATTTTTTAAGATTTTGCTGCTGATAATAAAATGCGGGTATAAATAACAATACAAAAATGGGCTGAATAATAAATCTTCTCACATAAAAAAGAAGCCAGTTCCAGTCCTGAAAATAATTAAGTATTACGACAAACATCCCTAAAAGCAGTATCAAAAAAAACGCATATAAAATAATGCTAAACTTCAATATTTCTATATCCTGAAATAATGTATAAATAAGAAGTAAGGACAAAACAGTGTTCAACAGATAACGAAGCAAAAGCCCGCAAAAAAGCCTGAATGGTTCTATTTGAGGAAAAGGCGCATCTTTAAAATCAGATTCAAAATAAGTTAAAAAAGGATCGTAAAACAATTTACCCTCAAAAGCTCTTATAACTCCAAAACATACTATAATAAAGATTGCAATTAGAATTTTACCTTTATGTTGAAGCAATTTACTTAGCATATTTCGAAAATTTATTTACCCATATGATCCACAAAATAAAAACTGAACCATAAATAATCAGCGGAAAGAAAGTCCCGTGTAAAAAATGATTGTAATCCGGAAAATAAAACAGCAACACAACAAGAATAGCTATTCGAACAACATTTAGAACATAAATAAACACAATACCAAACAAAATATAAAGCAATGTTGTTTTAAGCTTGCCTGAAAAAGCAAGCACAAAAGAAACAAACAGGATAATAACACTTACAGCATTACACCCCTCAACAATTCGCACACCATAATGTTTATTGTACCACACCTCTAGCCAGGAATCTGCAATACTTTTATGAATTTTAATATCACAATTGAATACATTCATTAATTGCTCTACATTTTTGCCTACCACATTTGTTATACCGTCGACATCATTTGCATTAAAAGTGTCGAGATATAATTTATAAAGTAAGGTAAGTACAATATAAGCAGCGAAAAAAGTGCTTATAAATATAAGGAAAGGCTTAAATTGAATGAGGTATTTTTTCAACAGATTTTTTTTTCAAATTTATGTATTTTTGAGATTAGCTTTAAATACTTTTGTATAAAATTTTAAGATTATGACATTTCAGGAATTACAACCAAAAATAAGCGCTATTGTCGCTGATACAAAATTAGTTAGAGACGAAAAATTACTGGCTATTTGTCAGCTATTAAATGCAAATGTAGAATACTATAACTGGGTTGGTTTTTATTTCGCCAATCACGAAGCCAAAACTTTACATTTAGGTCCGTATGTAGGAGCAGAAACCGATCATACCGTGATTCCGTTTGGAAAAGGAATTTGCGGACAAGTAGCTGAAAGCAACGCCAATTTTGTAGTGCCGGATGTTGCAGCTCAGGACAATTATATCGCCTGTAGTTTTACGGTAAAGTCAGAAATCGTAGTTCCTTTATTTGTAAACGGACAAAATATTGGTCAAATTGACATTGACAGTCACGTTATAGATCCTTTTACAGAAGCTGACGAACGCTTTTTAGAATTTGTAAATCAAGAAGTTGCGAAATTGTACTAAAAATAATACATTCGCGTAACTTACTTTTAAACCAATTTATGAAACTAATTTTACGCGTTTTTCTTTTCTGTATCGTTTCAACAAAATTATTTTCTCAAAAAGCAACGCCGGTAGGCAAAATAGTTTACCTCGACTCTGCCTGGGTCGAAAGTACAGAAGACAATTACAAATACATCAGAATTGTTGAAGATTATTTTTCGGATAAAAAAACTTATATCCTTAAAGAATATTACAAATCTAAGGCTTTAAAGATGATTGGTTCTACAACAGACAAAGACATTATCAAACGTGAAGGCCAATTTGTTTACTATTATGAAAACGGCAATAAAAAATCAACCGTTAATTATTTGAACAATAAAAAAACAGGAAAAGAATTTAACTGGTACGAAAACGGAAATATAAAATCTGAACTAGAGTATTATACCGATAAAAACAACGAAACAAATTATAAGCTGAATAATTACTGGAACGATCAAAAGGAGCAAAAAATAATTTCAGGCAATGGAGATCTTGACTATAAAGATGAATATATAGAAGAAGCAGGAAGGGTAAAAGATGGTCTGCGAGACGGAATTTGGAAAGGAAAATATCTAAAATCAAAATATAGCTTCACAGAAAATCACAAAGACGGCAAACTCGTTTCAGGAATAACTTTAGATTCTTTGAATATTGAACATCCATATACTGTTGCCGAACAGCGCCCTACTCCTAAAAAAGGCATAAACTCCTTTTATAGTTATTTGAAAAACTCAATTTATATACCAGTAGATGCAAGAAATAAAGCATATGGAAAAATATACATGACTTTTATTGTAGACAAAGATGGAAGATTAATTGAACCTAAGATTTTAAAAGGAATTGGTTATGGGATAGACGAAATTGCAATCGAGGCCATAAAAAATGCTAAAAATTGGAATCCGGGTGTTCGAAGAGGCATTCCTTTAAGAGTTAATTACTCTTTACCTATCACAATTACAAAAAATGGGCAATAAAATTCGTTTTTCCAAAAAAAAGTTCTAATTTTGCACCCGTCTTACAAAAGATGTACGACATACATAAAAATCATTAAATAATATTGGAATGTATTTAACTAAAGAGAAAAAAGAAGAGATTTTCGCACAACACGGTGAAGCAACAAACACTGGAAAAGCTGAAGCTCAAATCGCATTGTTTACTTACAGAATTAGTCACTTAACTGAGCACTTGAAAAAAAATCGTCATGATTATAATACTGAGCGTTCATTAGTACTATTAGTAGGTAAAAGAAGATCGTTGCTTGATTACTTGAAAAAGAAAGAGATCAACAGATATCGTGAGATTATCAAAGTATTGAATATCAGAAAATAATCAATATAGAAAAGAGGTGCGAAAGTGCCTCTTTTTGTTTTTACAGATTGTATTTAATTACAAGCATTTTATAAGAAAAAAAGTTTGGTTTTTCATTGGGTTTTAGAATAAACAACAACTACACACAACAACTACAACACAACTAAAACCCATTGTATAACCAATAAGGAAAAATTATGATTCCACAATTATTTGTAGAAAAGATCGATTTAGGTGATGGCAGAAGCATCACAATCGAGACGGGTCGTTTAGCAAAACAAGCTGACGGTTCGGTAGTAGTAAGAATGGGCGACACGATGATACTTGCAACAGCAGTATCTGCACGTAGCGCTAACCCAGCGGTAGACTTTTTACCATTAACGGTAGATTACCGCGAAAAATTTGCAGCAGCTGGTCGTTTTCCAGGTGGTTTCTTCAAGAGAGAAGCTCGCCCAAGCGATAGTGAAGTATTAACAATGAGATTAGTAGACCGTGTTTTACGTCCGCTTTTCCCAGACGATTACCACGCTGAAACACAAGTTATGATTCAATTAATGTCTCATGACGAAACTGTTATGCCTGATGCTTTAGCTGGTTTAGCTGCATCTGCTGCATTAGCTGTTTCAGATATTCCTTTTTACAACTTAATTTCTGAAGTACGTGTTGCACGTATCGACGGTAAGTTTGTAATTAACCCAAGCAGAGAAGACTTAGCAAAATCTGACATCGACATGATGATTGGTGCTTCTATGGACTCAGTTGCAATGGTTGAAGGAGAAATGAAAGAAATCTCAGAAGCAGAAATGGTAGAAGCTATCAAATTTGCTCACGAAGCTATAAAAGTTCAAATTCAGGCTCAATTACGTTTACAAGCTGCTTTTGGTAAAAAAGAAACTCGTACTTACGAAGGTGAGAAAGAAAACGAAGAAATTTACAAAAAAGTAAAAGCTGCAGCTTACGATAAAATTTATGCTATTGCAAAAGTTGGATCGGCTAAGCACGAAAGAACAGCTTCATTTGCTGAAGTAAAAGAAGAAGTAAAAGCTTTATTTACTGAAGAAGAATTAGCTGCTGACGGAGATTTAGTTTCTAAATATTTCTACAAAACAAACAAAGAAGCTGTTCGTAATGTAGTATTAGAATTAGGTATTCGTTTAGATGGTAGAAAAACTACAGACATCAGACCAATCTGGTGTGAAACTGATTATTTACCAAGAGTTCACGGTTCTTCTTTATTTACACGTGGAGAAACTCAGGCTTTGGCTACAGTAACTTTAGGAACTTCAAGAGAAGCAAATCAAATTGATTCTCCATCTGAACAAGGTGAAGAGAAATTCTACTTACACTATAACTTCCCTCCTTTCTCTACTGGTGAAGCAAAACCACTAAGAGGAACTTCAAGAAGAGAAGTTGGTCACGGTAACTTAGCTCAAAGAGCTTTAAAAAACATGATTCCTGCTGATTGTCCTTACACAATTCGTATTGTATCTGAAGTTTTAGAATCTAACGGTTCTTCTTCTATGGCAACAGTTTGTGCAGGAACAATGGCTTTGATGGATGCTGGAGTTCAAATGGTAAAACCAGTTTCTGGAATTGCTATGGGATTGATTACTGATGGTGAGAAATTTGCTGTATTGTCTGATATTTTAGGTGATGAAGATCATTTAGGAGATATGGACTTTAAAGTAACCGGAACTGCTGACGGTATTACAGCTTGTCAAATGGACATTAAAATTGATGGTTTACGTTACGACATTATGGAGCAGGCTTTAGGGCAAGCACGTGAAGGACGTTTACATATTTTAGGAAAATTAACTGAAACTATTGCTGCTCCAAGAGCAGACGTTAAAGCACATTCTCCAAAAATCATCACCAGAACTATTCCTGGAAACTTTATTGGAGCATTAATTGGACCTGGTGGAAAAGTAATTCAGGAATTACAAAAAGCTACAGGAACAACTATTGTAATCAACGAAGTTGATGAGCAAGGTGTTATCGAAATCTTAGGTACAGATCCTGCAGGAATTGAAGCAGTATTAGCTAAAATTCAATCTATTACTTTCAAACCTCAAATGGGCGAAGCTTACGAAGTTAAAGTAATTAAAATGCTTGATTTTGGAGCTGTAGTAGAATATACTGCTGCACCAGGAAACGAAGTATTACTTCACGTATCTGAATTAGCTTGGGAACGCACTGAAAATGTTACTGATGTAGTAAACATGGGAGATGTATTCCAGGTTAAATATTTAGGACTTGATCCTAAAACAAGAAAAGAAAAAGTGTCAAGAAAAGCACTTTTACCAAGACCTCCACGTGAGGAGAAAAAAGAGTAATCAGATCTTAGTTTACTAAAGGTTTATTCATAGAAAACCCCAATTCATTTAGTTGAATTGGGGTTTTTCGTTTAATATTATTAAATAAAAGATTTTTTCATAAGTTTTATATGATTTTTTTAATATTTTTGAGGACCAAAAGCCAAAACATCAAAAATACCAATCCTTTGAAAAAAAATCAAAAAAAACATTATTTTATAATTTTATTTGGATTATTATTAAACATTTTAAATATCAATAGCCAAAATAACAAAGAAATCTCAACCTATAATTGGTTTGATAAAAATTCTGGAAAAGAAGCATTAGATTTCAATAATGGCACCGGGCATTTAAATTTTGATAAAACAATCGATAATGAAAATCGGTACTACATTACTGATGAATTTAAAACCGGCAGTATATCTTACAATGGTCAAAACTACTTTAGTTTAGACTTAAAATATGACATCTTTAAAGATGAACTTATTTTTAGACCTTATATTGAAACTACCCACATCCAAATCAATCTTCTTAAAGAAAAAGTTGACTTTTTTAAAATTGGTAACCAAAAATTTGTCAACTTAAAACTATTACCTTATAGTTTAAAAACTGGTTACTATGAAGAAACGGTAACAGGAAACAACTCCATTCTTTACATTAAATATTACAAAGAGAAAAGAGACATTATAAAAGACGACCATTTTCTAATTAGCTACAAACAAAATTCTGACTTTTTACTATTGAAAGACAATAAGTTTATTTTGATTAATGACAAAAAAGAAATCATAAAATTGTATCCTGAACAAAAAAGAAAAATACAGAATTTCTTTTCTATGAATAAAGATTTAAAAAAGGATAATCCTGGATTATTTATGAAAAATCTAATGAAATACATTAACAATTTTTAATCTCTAGAAAATCATTCATAATGAGAATTTTTACTATTATTTTACTTTTTTTGGGTTTAAATCAGTTACTGTATTCACAAGACCAAAAACCAACCATTAGTATTAACTACAAAAACATTAATCAAATTGAAGTTTTAAAGAAAATTGAAACCTCTACAAATTTTAAATTTTATTTTCAGGAAGAATGGTTTGACAAGAATGTGTTAATTTCCGGAGATTATTCAAATAAAAGTATAGAAGAAATATTATCTAAAATTTTTAAAGAAACTGACCTTAATTTTTTTGTTGATAAAAACAAAATCATTTTTACCAAAAACAGTATTATTTACAATAAATATCCTGTAAAAAGTTCAATAGATTCTAAGAATACGCAAGCTCCTGTTTTTTTTCAACAATACGATTCAGTTAAAAAGAATATACCTGGCACTATTGATGCTCCAATTGCATTAATCGGTAAAGAAGAAGCAAATTCTGATATTGATTTTTATATCCTTTCTGGTCACATCACAGATTTGAAAGACAATAAACCTTTGGCAGATATTACCGTAAAAGAAAAAAACACAAAGACAAGCACTATAACTGACGCATCGGGTTTTTACAGCTTAAAACTTCCAACAGGTATAAGTACTATTGAAGTTGAATCTTTAATTTACAGAAACACTGCGAGAAAAATAATGATCTACAGTAATGGAACACTTGATTTTTCTATTATTGAAAAAATAAATCAGCTTGATGAAGTTTTAGTAAAAGGTAAAAACAGTCAAAATATCAGAACAGCCATAACTGGAGTAACAACAATTCAGGCCGAAGGTGTAAAAAATATTCCACTGGTTCTTGGGGAAAGAGATATACTTAAGGTTGCATTAACGATTCCGGGAATAAAAACGGCAGGTGAAGGATCTTCTGGATTTAGTGTCCGTGGAGGAAAAGAAGACCAAAACTTAGTTCTGCTAGACAATGCAACTCTTTATAACCCTACCCATTTATTTGGTTTTTTCTCTTCTATTAATCCATACACAATAAATAAAGTAGATATTTACAAAGGCGGAATTCCATCTGAATTTGGAGGAAGATTATCATCTGTTTTTGATATCGTTTCTAAAAATGGAAACACAGAAAAAATCTCTGGAGAAGGCGGCATTGGACCTGTAACAAGCAATCTAACAGCTTCAATTCCAGTTGTAAAAGGAAAAGCAAGTTTATTGGTTGGAGGGAGAGCAACTTATTCTGATTGGATTTTAAAGACACTTGACAATGAAGACCTTAAAAACAGTGAAGCCTCTTTTTATGATCTATTTGCTAAATACAATCACAAAATCAATCAACACAACTCGGTTGAAGGAACTGTCTATTACAGTAAAGATTCTTATAATATAACTCCTGACTCTTTATACAAATATAGCAATAGGCTTATTTCCTTGAAATGGAAACATACTTTTAGTGAAAAAACGAACAGCGAATTTAATCTAACCAACAGCGAATATAAATTTAATATTAATTACGATTCAGCTAATCCGGAATCTTTTATTTTTAAATATAAAATAGACGAAACTCAAGCCAGTATAAAATTTAATACAACATACAACTCAAAGCATAAATTTATTTACGGAATCCAAACTAAACTTTACAAAGTTAATCCGGGAGAAATGACACCAAATGGCTCAGCTTCGTTAATAAATCCCCTGAAAGTAGATAACGAAAAAGGATTGGAATCTGCATTATTTTTCTCTGATAAATATCAAATCAGTGAAAAGCTATTACTAGATGTTGGTGCACGATATTCGTTGTATGCGGCTTTAGGAGAATCAATTCAAAAAGTGTATCAAGATGGTGTTCCTTTAACTCCTTCTACTGTAATTGAGGAAAAAACGTATACAAATAATGAAGTTATAAATACTTTCGGAGGTTTCGAACCCAGAATTGGGTTGCGTTATATTTTTGACGAATCCTTTTTTATAAAAGCCGGCTTTGACAAAAACTTTCAATACATCCATTTATTATCAAATAATTCCACTCAGGCACCAACAGATACATGGAAATTATCTGATTTGAATGTAAAGCCCGAAAGCGGTCTGCAATACTCGCTTGGTCTTTTCAAAAAACTCAACAACAATGATATTGAATTAAGTCTAGAAGGTTATTACAAAACATCTAAAAACATCTTAGACTATAAAGTTGGTGCAAATATAATATTGAATCAGGACTTAGAAACTGAATTGCTTCAGGGTGAAGGAAAAGCATATGGAGTAGAATTTTTATTAAAGAAACCAAACGGAAGACTTAATGGATGGATTGGCTATACTTATGCGAGATCCTTTATAAAACTTGACAGTAAGTTTAATGATGAAAAAGTAAATAACGGTGATTATTTTCCTTCAAATTTCGACAAGCCTCATGATGTAAGCATAGTAATGAATTACAAATTTACACATCGCTATAGTTTTTCTTCTAATTTTGTATATCAAACGGGAAGACCCGTAACCTATCCGATTGGAAAATACACCTATAATGGTGCCGAATATACCCTTTACAGCGATCGAAATAAATATAGAATACCCGATTATTACAGACTTGACATTGGCTTGAATATTGAAGGAAATCATAAAATAAAAAAATTAGCACATAGTTTTTGGAATATTTCAATTTATAATGTCTTAGGCCGAAATAATCCGTATTCCATCTTTTTTGTAACAAAAGAAGGACAAATAAAAGCTTATAAAACCTCAATTTTTGCAGTTCCAATACCAACTATTACTTATAATTTTAAATTTTAAAGATTATGAAAAAAATCTTACTCTATAGATTTCTTATAACGATATTGCTCACATTTATTTTTGGATGCACAACTCCATATAACTATCAAGCCAATGGTTTTGAAGATGTTATTGTAATACAGGCAACGATCACAAACGAATATAAATTTCAAGAAATAAAATTGTCGAGAACTTATACACTTGCCGAAAGCACCCCAAAATTTGAACCAGAAGCAGTGGTTTATGTAACGGATGATGCCGGCAATAAATATGAATTTGAAGAAGGTGAAGGAACTTACCTTTCAGTCGCACAATTTCAGGCAAATCCAGACAGACAATACCAATTGCATGTACTGACTAAGAATGGAAAATCATACATATCCAGCACCGAAAAATTAACTACTCAAACTCCAATAGAAAACATCCAGGCAACACCTGTAACAAAAAATGACATTCTTGGGGTTCAAATAACAGTAAATAGCAATGACCCAACAAATACATCTAAATACTACAGATATGAGTATGAAGAAACTTCTAAAATTGTTGCCCCAAAATGGTATTCTATAGAGGCTGTTGTAAAAATGTTTCCCGCAGGATCTAATCCAAAAGGAGAAATAGTTTTTCAGGAAAGATCTAAAGAGAAAGAAGCCAAAATCTGCTTTTCATCTCAGAAGTCTAACACTATATTACTAACAAGTACTAATGATTTATCTGCAGATAAAGTGATTAATTTTCCTTTAAGATTTATCAGCAGTACAGACAATTACATTAGAAACAGATACAGCATATTAGTAAAACAATATGTTCAGAGCCTTGCTTCATACACATTTTATGAAACATTAAAAAACATATCAAGTTCCGGAAGCCTTTTGTCGCAGACTCAACCTGGATTTTTCTCAGGAAACATTAAGGCTGTTGACAATCCCGGCGAAAAAGTAATTGGTTTTTTTGATGTGAGTTCCTATTCTGAAAAAAGATTGTTTTTTAATTTTACAGACATTTTTCCAAAAGAAAAAATTCCTGAATATCAATATTATTGCCCTGAAGAAAGTCAAATTCCGGAGGCATTAATAGATCAATATTATTATAATTATTGTTTCGCTGACAATTCTGTTTGTAAAGGAAATGAAATCTTAGATTTTATCCGAACCGGCGTAAAAATTTATTATCCAAATAAAACCCCATCCTATTTATTGTATTCAATACAATGTGGAGATTGCAGTACTTTTTCATCAAACATAAAACCTTCATTTTGGATAGATTAAAACATTTATTAGTAATAACTTTATTATTAAGCTCCCAGCAAATTATCTTTGCTCAGAATAATACATCCTCTGATGAACTGAATGAAATTGATAAAAATCTAAACGAAACAGTTTTTATTACAACCAATACCAATTCATTCTTAACAGGAGAAACTTTATTATTCAAGATATTCTGCATCGACAAAACAACAAATACACCTACAAATTATAGTAAGATTGCGTATTTTGAGCTTATCGCCAATGATAAAAAAGCGATATCTACACAGAAAGTTTTTCTTGAAAACGGAACTGGAAATGGAGATTTTTTTATCCCCACTACTTTAGAATCCGGAACTTATAAAATAATTGGATATACCAGCTGGATGCTAAATAAAACTATTGACAATTATTTTAGTGCTGATATTTACATTATAAATCCTTATAAAGAAAAATTAGCAGACATAAGTACTCAGGATGGAGCAACAATTTCTGAACACATAACAGATGCTAATATTTCTTTTGAACTTAAAAACAAAACGTTTGAAAACAGAGCCTCGATTGATCTAAAAATCAAAACTGTTTCTGATGATTTTGCAAAAGGAAATTATACCGTATCGGTTAGAAAAGCAGATGGTTTTTCGGCACAAAAAAAGATGTCTTTTAGAGATTATCAAACAGCAATTCAAAATAAAGCTCCTGATAACACCATTAACAACCTTAACTTTGTACTTCCGGAATTACGTGGAGAAATTATCACAGGAAGATTAAAATCTGTTTCGGAAGAAATTAAAAACAAAAAAGTGGCTTTATCAATTGTTGGAAAAGACTACGATTTAAAATTAGCTAAAACAGATGAGCAAGGTCGATTTGCATTTAATTTAGAAAAATCAAATACAACACCAAATATCATAGTTCAAGTACTTGAAAACGATAAAGAAAATTACACAATTGAAATTGACAAAACAAAAGAAAAAGATTTCTCAAGTCTCACCTTTTCTAATCTTCAATTGAACTCAGAATCAAATAAAAATATAACTGAAAGACTGATTTCCAGTCAAGTTGAAAATGCTTATTACAGCGCAAAAAAAGACAGCCTAATTTCTCCTGATAAATTTGTTGCATTTTTTGGTTCTTCAACTACAGAATACAAATTTGATGACTTTACAAGATTTTCGACGATGGAAGAAACCATTACCGAAATTATAACGGGTGTTGTGTTTAGAAAAGAAGACAAAAAATATAAACTAATTGTTTACGATAACGACAAAAACTTTAACTCTAGCCTACCTCCTTTGGTTACAGTTGACGGCTTGATTCTTGAAGATTTGAATGAATTTTTTACTTATAACCCTAAAAATCTGTACAAAGTAAATGTAGTCAAAGGACTTTATTATTATGGTTCAAAATCATTTAACGGAATAGTTTGTTTTGCTACAAAAAATGGTGATTATGATACTAATTTAAAAGGAAGTTTTATAATTAGACCAGAAATTTTGAGGCCCATTAGCAAAAAAGAATATTTTCAGCCTAATTATACAAACAATAAAAACACAAGAATCCCAGATTACAGACACCAGCTTTTATGGCTGCCAAATACTAATTTAAACAATATAAACTCAACTATACAATTTTACACATCAGATGTGTCTGGTAAATTTGAAATAGTCTTAGAAGGTTTTTCAGCAAGCGGCAAACCTGTGTATATAAAAGAGATTATCGATGTAAAAGAGACCATTTTTAATTAAAATTAAAACCCCAATTCATTTGTTTGAATTGGGGTTTTCGTTTAAAATACCTAACATTAAATCAATTAAAAAGATTATTCTTCTTGAAGGGAATTTTATTTCGAATTAAATAAGCATGATAACAACTTGGCACACAAAAGTCCCTTATGGGAGAATCAGAATAATAAATTTGTTTTTTTTAACAGAGTAAACAGAAAGATAGATTATTATATTGAAAAGGTAAATTCGCAAGTCGATCTCTTTTTTTAATGCATATTCTGCTAAAGATTTTCATAGAAAACCCTAATTCATTTACTTGAATTAGGGTTTTTATTTTATTGAAGAACAGCACTATTAAGGAAAATCACAAAAAAATCAACAAACCTTATTTTTAACGGGAATTAAACTAAAAAAACATATCTTTTTCACTCTTTTATTCAAAGAAAAAAAATATCTTTAGCCTACCAAAAATAAACGTATTAACCCTAAAAACCCTATTATGGAATTTAAAGTTATCCAGCTTACAAAAATTAATACCCTAGATTTCAAATTCACTGACACAGAAAATCTTACTTTACCAGTTCCTCCCTTAGCTTCGGCAAACCATTTTACAGACAAAGAAGGAGTAGACACATTAAAAATCTGTGCCACTATATACATTAATTCTAAAGATTCTAAAACTCCGGTTGTTGGAAGTTTATCAGAAGATGGTAATGTTTTCGAAATTTATTTTGACTACGATTGGGATGACTCTTCACCAGAAACTTATGATGTTTGGTATATAGAAATTGACTATACTTCTACAACCGTTGGAAATATCACAGAAGTTACATCTTATTTAAAAAATTTAAATTCAACAACTCATGTAGGCGGAGGTTTAGGAGATGATCCTAAAACTTCAAGAGGAACAAAAACAAGTTTAGGAGATTAATTTAAAAAATAAATGGCCACTTGATTTATAGATTTGCATTATTTTTCATTGATAATTATATCTACCATCTCATAGATAATTAATATAATCAATTTTTAGTGATTTTGTAAAATATCAATAATGATTCAAAAAACACACAACTTTCTTTTATTGTTTCTTTTTTTACCATCAATAATTTTCTCGCAGCAAGAAAGAAAGAAGAATTATTTTGATATTGCTATTCAAAAAAAGGCAAATTCATTAAAAAAAGAAATTAACTTTAAAAAAGCACAATACTTTTTTTTAAAAGAAGAATGGGATTCTACATTAGTTTATTCGATGAAGCAATTGAATTCTAATCCTGATTTAGAAACAAAAGAATATTGTCATTATTTCAGAGGCTTTTCATTAAAAAAGAAAGAGCTCTACAAACAAGCACATGTTGAATTTGGCCTTATAAACAAATCTTTCCAATATTATTATCTAGTAGATAATAATATTGGAGGCTTGTTTTATTTTGAAGAAAATTTCGAAAAAGCAATTGTTTATTTTTTGAAAGCTGAAAAAGAAATATTAAGCCATAAAGATGAAAGTGAAATAGCAACTTTATATGAAAATATCGGAATCTGTTATTTGCATCTAAAGCAATTTGCCGTTGCAGAATCTTATTTTAAAAAAGATGCTATTTTAAATCCCAAGCAGGTTACAAAAAATGTAGTCCGATCTTATATCAATATTGCAAATCTTTATTATCTACAATATAAAGACCAACAAGCAATATATTATTTTCAAAAAGCTTATACATTATCTAAAAACATAAAAAATTTCAAGTTAAAAGAAAATTCAGCATTCAACATGGCTGTCGTAGAAGAAAATAGAAATAATTACAAAAAAGCTCTAGATTACAGAAAAGAAGCAGAGGATTGGAAAGACTCCTTAAATAACCAAAATAAAATATGGGCAGTAGCTGATTTTGAGAAAAAATTTGCCGTTGCTCAAAAACAAAAACAAATTAAAGTATTAGAAGTCGAGAACAAGCTTAAAAACACTCAACGCAATGGTTTCTTTTTCGCCGCAATAGGTTTATTACTAATTCTCACCGGAGGAGTTTATCTGTACGGTCAAAAGGTAAAAAATGCAAAAACTATTTTACTTCAAAAAAACAAATTAGATGAACTTAACGCTACTAAAGATCAGTTATTTTCTATCGTTAGTCATGATTTACGCTCATCGGTAAATGCATTAAAAACAAGTAATGCTAAATTATCAGCTACACTCGAAACTAAAAATTATGATGAACTTCATCAGCTTATCATCCAGAATAGCACCATTGCCAATGGCGCTTACAGTTTATTAGACAATTTACTGCATTGGGCGATGCTGCAAACCAAACAATTGTACTTTCATAAGGAATCTATTCATTTGTATTCTATTGTACAGCAAATCGAATACAACTACAAACCTTTGCTTTTGGATAAAGCGATTACTTTTGAAAATTCGGTTTCGAAAAATATCTTTATTTTTGTAGATCTTGATTCTTTAAAAATTGTACTTCGGAATTTATTAGATAATGCTATTAAATTTTCTAATGAAAATGGCAAAATAAGTTTTTACACCCAGGAAACCAATCCTGATTTTTGCGATCTTATAATAGAAGATAACGGAATTGGAATGAGCGAAAACACTATTAAAGAATTACTACAAGAAGGAGAACTTTTAGCTAAAAAAAGCAACTCTGAAATTATAGGAACTGGTTTAGGATTGCAACTGTGCAAACAAATGATCAGGAAAAATAGCGGAACTTTAGTTATAGAAAGTGAGATTAACAAGGGAACTAAAATGATATTAAGCTTCCCGAAAACAAAAACAAATGGATAACATTAATGTTTTAATCATAGAAGATACTCCTGAGCAA
Source organism: Flavobacterium sp. C3NV (assembly GCF_046825355.2). Lineage (NCBI taxonomy): Bacteria > Pseudomonadati > Bacteroidota > Flavobacteriia > Flavobacteriales > Flavobacteriaceae > Flavobacterium > Flavobacterium sp. C3NV. The sequence goes on from NZ_JBKQBJ020000008.1 coordinate 246,370, forward strand.
AGCGATGCGCTTGCTAAAGTTCTGGTAGAAAACAATTATAACATTACAGGCGTTGCAGCCAACTTTACCGATGCATTAAAACTTTTTTACGAGAATACGGTAGATATCATTATTATAGATGTTTTTCTGGACGGAAAACCAGACGGAATCACCTTTGCTGAATCTATTAATATTATTCCTAACGCTTCTAAACCATTTGTGTTTTTGACCAGTTCGCAAGATCGTCAAATTTTTGAAAGGGCAAAGCTTACCAAGCCTTTTAGTTTTTTGATGAAACCTTTTAACGAACTCGAAATTCTCTACGCTATAGAAATGGCTGTCGAAAAATTCTATGCTCAAACGAATGTTTTTATGAGCGAAGAACAAGATACCGTAATTAGCAATGATTATTTGTTTATAAAGAAGAAAAACTCACTAAAAAAAGTCGCCATAAACGACATTTTATATATCGAAGTCGAAGAACGCTATTGCAATATTATTACCGAAAAGGAAAAATTTGTCATTCAGATCTCTCTCACTAAAATCAGTAATTTATTAGATAAAAATAAATTCGTAAAAACACATCGCAATACGATTGTCAATAAAGATAAAATTGAAGAAATTATTTTGGCCGACAATCTTATTATCTTAAAAGGAGACCACAAAATAAACCTTAGTGATACCTATAAAGATTTTCTAAAAAAGATGAATATTCTGTCTTAGTACAATTAATTCCTAACTATACAAATCCTCTCTATCCCGGGAGGATTTTTTTTGCTTTTGCAGGAAATATCCCAAACCCGAAAGATTTCATGACAAAAAAAATGGCTTTCGTGACATTTTTAACTCCCAACAAAAAATTCGAAATTACTTTTACCTCAAGAAACCCCAAATGCTATAACCATAAATGAGAATCGCACTAACCAAACAACCAGACATGAAAATTTTATCTGTTCTAAAAAAAATAAAAAATAATCCTTGGGTTGGTATTGCTGTTTCTTTAACATTAATAATTCCGAGTTTATACGAAATCCTTGATGATGTTACTGTACTTCGAAAAGAATATGTTTTACTTATTCTTGGGTTTCCATTATATATAAAATCATTAAAAAAGATATTCGACGACATGCTTGATGTCTATGATGACATATCTGAATAAAAAAACGTATAAGATAATTTAGAATCTCGTTTGCCCCGTTCTTCTTTATATCCAGAGTTCCAATTCGTCATTCTTGAATTGGAACTTTTTATTTTTTATTATTTCCCACGCAACCTTTTTGATTTTAAGCTACTATTAATTAAAACCAAGCTAAAAATAATCAAAATGATAAACTTTATAAAAACAACCACAGTAGTAATTTCTTTATTAGTAATCGCTTTAATATTCGGATGTTCTAATTTCGATGATAACTGGCGCGAAACAGCAAGTATAGATACGGGAACACCTGGCAAAATAATCGAAAAAAGTTCTGAGCTGTATAACACTTTGCAAAAAGCAACAACCAGCAAAGCTCTTGAAGGCGGAGAAGTTCCTCCTTGCGTAGAATTTGTTTATCCTTTAAGTTTAAGAGTGTATGACAATAATTTAAACGGTATAGGCTCCACAAATATACGCAGCGATGTCGAATTTAGTAAAGTTCTCGAAAACCTTCCAACCGGGCAATCTTTGAGTATAAGTTATCCTATAGCGACAACTTTAGAAGATGGTACAGAGTATACAGTTAATAATAATACCGAATTGGCTATTGCCCTAAACAATTGCAGCAGAGAGGACATTATAAGATATTATAATGATTTGTTCATTCCTCCTACTCAAAATCCTATCAACTATTTCTGGAGAGTTAAATATTCTGAGGCTGGAGATAATACTTATTTTAGCGGAAGCTTTTTAGTAAGTCCGGGGGGGTATTTGCAATTTTATTATAATCATCAAAAATATGACGGAACATTTTTCTTTTTATTTGTAGATGATAAACTTCACATAAACATTAATTTAGAAGGAGATTCTGAAGTGGTGAAATATTGGAATATTGACCGCGAAGTAGAAGTAGACGGAGTTAATATTACAATAAAGAAAGCCCCTAAAGACATCAAACTCGAACTTATATACGAATCGAGAAAAGAATATAAAGTTGGAGATGTTGGTCCCGCAAAAGGAATCGTTTTTTACGACAAAGGCGAATACACTTTTGGATGGAGATACATGGAAGTTGCTACAAAAAATCTAAAAGATTCTGAATGGGGATGCGCAACTTCGCCTATATCAAATGCAAGAAATACAGAATTAGGAAGTGGGCTTTATAACACCGCACAAATAATAAATTACCATGATAATTTGGCCAATTACTATTTAAATCCTTCGGTTTGCAATAGTGCAAATAACGGAACTCTATTGGCAAAAGATGCTGTAAAACAAATTCAGGATGTTTTTATCGATTGGTTTCTGCCTTCTGCAGATGAACTTGATTTGGTATACAAAAACCTATATTTAAACAATTTAGGAAATTTCCAGGATTCAGTGTACTGGAGCTCTACAGAAATTGATGCAAATACGGTGTCTACAGTTGATTTTAAAACCGGAGAAAAAACCGTTACATCAAAAATTCCGGAAAAAGGTACGATCAAAGCCAGAGCAATAAGATACTTTTAATTTAATTTCAGAAAGGTTATTCTAATTCCTATATTTAAAAACCATTAAACATTTTCATTTTTGAATTTAGATCAACTCATAAAAGGGTGCATTAAGCAAAACCGGAAATCACAGGAAGAACTCTATAACTTATATTACAAAATTCTCTTTGTAACGAGTTTAAAGTACTGTACAAACGATTCTGAAGCTGAAGATAATCTTCATGACGCTTTTATTGAGATATTCACCAATATCAAAAATTATAAGGGGTCCGGAAGTTTTGAAGGTTGGATGAAACGAATTACAATCAATAAAGCCATAAGCCGATATAGAAATTCTTCCTTTTTAGCCCCTATTAAAGACGACATTTCTCAAGATGTTTTTGTAGAAGAAAATGAAATAGACCTTTCACTGGATTATATGTTATTACTTATACAAGAACTCCCCCATCAATATAGATTGGTTTTTAACTTATACGAATTAGACGAATACTCCCATAAAGAAATTGCTATAATGCTATCGATAAGCGAAAGTACTTCGAAATCTAATTTACACAGAGCCAAAATAATTTTAAAAGAAAAAATCACTTCAAAAAAGCCATTCCATAACTATAAATCGAACCATGGAAAATAAAAACGAAATAGGAAAAATATTCAAGGATAAATTGGTACTTCTAGACAAGAAACCAAGTGATAATCTATGGGCATCAATTGAAACTGATTTAAACAAAAAAAGAAAAAGAAAAATTTTATTCTGGCTTTTACCAACCTTATTAAGTGCCGTTATAGCAACTTCAATCTTATTTTTAGTCCAAACGGAAAAAGACAAAACTAATATTGAAAATTTTCAGGAAAAAGACAGAACTATTTCTAAGTCTACTTCCGTTCAGGATAAAGATAAAACATTTAAAGCAAAACAAACGACAGCATCTCAATCTGGGAAATCTGTAAATGAAAAAACAATAAAAGTTCGGGATTCTAAAGCAAATTTAGCTGTATCCCAACCTAAACCAACAACAAAAACAACAATAGGGCCCTCTACCGAAACAAAAACTACCATTAAAAAAAGCCAATCGCAGAAATTAATAAAACAATCATCAAAATTAATAGCATCTACAGATGAATATGAAGAATATGAAGTAGTAAAAAAATACCGGGTAATTGTAAAAAAGAACCAAACAGTTACCACAACTCATAAAATTTCTAAAAGTAAAACGACGAAAACAATACCGAAAAAAAATACCATTATCAGCCCTAAAAAGAAAGTTATTGTTTCAAAAAAGAAATCAACAAATACAACTCAAAAGAGTTCTGAAATAATTACACCTACTGCGGCAGATTCAATTCAGAATAAAAACTCTTTGAAAAAAGAGATCATAAATAAGCCTTGGGTCAATAAGCCCGAAAATGATTCTATTAAAAAAGACAGCGTACTTAAAAAACAGGAAAAAAAACCAAATCCCAAACGTGAATACGTAAAAAGGGAATATCCGAAGCAAAAGAGTGAAACAGATCCTGAATACTCTGTTTCTGCATATTATGGGCCAGCGATTTCCGGATCATTGGCAAAGGAATCCATGATCAACAAAAGTTTTAATGATTTCTCCAAAAGCCACCCTATAACATCTCATTACGGATTTTACTTTAAATCGATGTATGGTAAAATTGGATTTAAAGTGGGTGTTGCCAAAATAAATTTAAAAACTGGTGCCACCGTCAATGATCCATCTGCCTTAAGATATGAAAACATAATAATGAATAATTATAACAGCGTAGATATTGATAATTTTATTAAAAATGATGGCGAAGGAAAATTTGAACAAAAAATTTCTTATTATGAAATGCCCTTAGAATTTAATTATGCCTTAAAAAAAGACGAAAGCCGTTTTGGTGCAGAAGCATTTACAGGTTTTAGTATTTTAATTTTGGATAAAAATGAATTATCCTTTTCTTCGGAAAGCTTTAAAAATCAAAAAATTGGAGAACTAAAAAATCTCTCAGAAACCAATTTGTCTTTTAATCTGGGATTAGGCTTTAATTATAAACTTTCAGAAAAATTTCAGCTTGATTTCAATCCAATTTTCAAATATTATCTTACCACATATAATGAAGATAACACAGTAAAACCTTATAGTTTATCGATACAATCTGGCGTAACATATAAATTTTAAAAAATATTTTCGTTTAGTTGTAACTTTTTTGATACTTCATACGTATAATCATTTGTACACTTAAAAATTGAGGAGACAAAAAACATGAGACAACTTAAAATCACCAAGCAGGTAACCAATCGTGAAACTGCATCGTTAGACAAATACCTACAAGAAATTGGAAAAGTTGACCTAATTACCGCTGATGAAGAGGTAGAATTAGCACAAAGAATAAAGGCTGGTGATCAAAGAGCTTTAGAAAAATTAACAAAAGCCAACCTACGTTTCGTTGTATCGGTTGCTAAACAATATCAAAATCAAGGATTAACTCTTCCGGATTTAATTAATGAAGGAAACTTAGGTTTAATTAAAGCGGCTCAACGTTTTGATGAAACTCGTGGTTTCAAATTCATCTCTTACGCTGTATGGTGGATTCGTCAATCGATCCTTCAGGCTTTGGCTGAACAATCCCGTATTGTTCGTTTACCATTAAACAAAATTGGTTCTATCAATAAAATCAACAAAATGTATGCGTTATTAGAGCAATCTAACGAGCGTCCGCCTTCTGCTGAAGAAATTGCAAAAGAACTTGACATGACTGTAAATGATGTAAAAGAGTCTATGAAAAACTCTGGTCGTCACTTATCTATGGATGCACCTCTTGTTGAAGGTGAAGATTCTAACCTTTATGACGTTTTACGTTCTGGAGAATCTCCAAACCCGGACAGAGAGCTTATTCACGAATCATTACGTACTGAAATCGAGCGTTCATTAGAAACATTAACTCCTAGAGAGGCAGATGTTGTTCGTTTGTATTTTGGTCTTGGCGATCAACACCCAATGACTTTAGAAGAAATTGGAGAAACTTTCGACCTAACTCGTGAGCGTGTTCGTCAGATTAAAGAAAAAGCAATCCGCAGATTAAAACATACTTCAAGAAGTAAAATCCTTAAAACTTACTTAGGATAATATAAAGAAATTAAGTTTCAATATTAAAATTCCAAATTCCAATTATTGTTGGGATTTGGAATTTATTGCGATAATGCTTATATTGGACTTTAAAGCAAACAACAGTTTGATTGACTGTTCGTTTTTTGATTGATGATTGAAACTCCGGCTGATTACCGGAGTTTTTTATTGGCCTTAATTGAAAATTCATTTAACCGCAAAGATTCTGTGTTGATTTCCAATTTTAAATCTTAATTTTTATTAATTTTGTTTTTCAAGACAGTCATTGAGCTAGTCTCTATAGCGTGCTAAACCTTATGTGTTTTCACGCTATTTTTTTATTGTATAAT